>NZ_JBJTMK010000069.1:0-4416 GCF_046070465.1 Candidatus Planktophila sp.
GTGGGGACTTTGATGTCTGCACCCAGTGTTGCTTCAGCGAAAGTAACTGGGAGAGTTAATAACTAGTTCTCACCTTTGCGAGAAAAAATTGGGTGGGGTTTTACTGTCAGCAGAATAAAGAGATCCCCTGGACCTGCTTCACCTTCTGCACCCTTACCTTTGACGCGAATCTTTGCACCATCATTGACGCCAGCAGGAACGCGAGCTGTGATGTTCTGCTTCTTTCCACCTGAACTTAAGTTAAGTTCAAGGGTTGTTCCGAAGATCGCTTCTTTAAATGAGATCGTTGATTCAGTTTGGAGGTCTTGACCTTTACGAGGACCGCGACGCATTCCTGCGCCACCGAAGAGATTTGCAAAGATATCTTGTGGATTTCCACCACCGAAGATGTCGGAGAAATCTCCACCTTGAAAGTTTCCACCACCGGTTGGTGCGCGGAAACCACCGCGTTCAAACAATGAACGTGCTTCATCGTATTCAGAGCGCTTTTTTGCATCCGACAAGATGTCATATGCCTCAGAGACAGCTTTAAATTTCTCTTCCAGCGCGGAGTCACCTTGAGTTTTATCAGGGTGTAAATCGCGCGCTAAAGAGCGGTACTTCTTTTTAATTTCATCAGGAGTCGCTTTTTTGTCGACGCCGAGAACTTTATAGAAGTCCTTCTCATAGAGATCTTTTGCTGCCATCGTTAATTACGCTTCCGGCTCGGTAACTGCAACTCGCGCAGGGCGAAGGATGCGTTCTTTGTACTTATAACCAGGTTGCAGAATCTTTGTAGCAGTAGCAACTGCAATATCTGCAGATGTTTCATGCATCAACGCTTCATGAATCTGTGGGTCAAAGGCTTCACCTTCAACTCCATACTTCTCAAGTCCGACGCGGTTTGTAATGGATGCTAATTGGTCAGCAACAGCTTTGAAGCCACCAGTGAGTTCACCGTGGCTAGCTGCGCGTTCGATATCATCCAAAGTAGCCAAAAGCTCTGTTAATACAGCAGCTGTAGCTACTTCAGATGCCACGGCGCGATCGCGCTCAACGCGCTTTCGATAATTTGCATACTCTGCCTGAAGACGTTGAAGGTCTGCTGTAAGGGATGCAACCGGGTCAGTCTCCTGACCCGGTGCCTCCACTACAACATCTTCATTTGTTTCTTCGACAACTGGAGTTGTTTCTTCAGTCATTAGTTGGCTGCGTCCTCATCGATTACCTCAGCATCTTCAACTCCATCTTCTGCAGGTGTTGACTCTGCCTGAGCAGAGTTAGCGGCATAGAGTGCGCCGCCGAGTGCCTGAGAGATTGTTGATACCTTCTCAGTTGCTGACTTGATCATCTCAAAGTTCGCGCCACCGAGTGCTGTCTTCAACTCTTCCAGAGCTGAATCAAGTTCTGACTTCTGAGTTGCAAGTTCACCTTCGAACTTACCTTCGTTGTCTTTAAGGAACTTCTCTGTCTGGTAGAGAAGTGAATCGCCCGTGTTGCGGATTTCTGCTTCTTCACGACGCTGCTTATCTTCATTTGCGTGTGCTTCAGCATCTGCCATCATGCGATCGATCTCATCTTTAGAAAGTGCAGAGCCACCAGTAATGGTCATACCCTGCTCTTTACCCGTTGCAAGATCCTTCGCTGATACGTGTACGATTCCGTTTGCATCGATATCGAATGTCACTTCGATCTGTGGAACTCCACGTGGAGCTGGTGCAATACCGGTGAGCTCAAACATTCCAAGCTTCTTGTTGTAGGCAGCCATCTCGCGCTCACCTTGGTAAGCCTGAATCTGTACAGCTGGTTGGCTGTCATCTGCAGTTGTGAAGATCTCTGAACGCTTCGTTGGGATTGTTGTGTTGCGCTCGATCAACTTTGTCATTACTCCACCCTTGGTTTCGATACCAAGTGAGAGAGGTGTGACATCGAGAAGGAGAACATCCTTTACTTCACCCTTAAGAACACCAGCTTGAAGAGATGCACCTACAGCAACTACTTCATCCGGGTTTACGCCCTTATTTGGCTCTTTTCCGCCGGTGAGCTCACGTACCAAATCAACAACTGCAGGCATACGAGTAGATCCACCAACGAGTACAACTGATTCAATCGAGCTAATTGAGATTCCGGCATCTTTAAGAACTGCTTGGAATGGCTTCTTGCAACGATCGAGCAAATCAGCTGTTAGTGCTTGGAATTGTGCACGTGTGATTGTCTCGTCGAGGAAGAGTGGATTCTTCTCTGCATCAACTGTGATGTATGGGAGGTTGATGGTTGCAGATTGTGAAGATGAAAGCTCAATCTTCGCCTTCTCTGCCGCTTCGCGGATACGCTGCATCGCCATCTTGTCTTTTGTAAGGTCGATGCCATTTGCAGATCCGAAGGTCTTTACAAGGTGATCCACAAGTGCTTGATCCCAGTCATCTCCACCGAGGTGGTTATCTCCGGATGTTGCCTTTACTTCAACAACTCCATCGCCAATTTCAAGGAGTGAAACGTCGAATGTTCCACCGCCGAGGTCGAAGACGAGAATTGTCTGTTCTTTATCTGCCTTATCAAGACCGTATGCAAGTGCAGCAGCAGTTGGCTCGTTGATGATACGAAGAACATTAAGTCCTGCGATCTCGCCAGCTTCCTTTGTTGCTTGACGCTCTGCATCAGAGAAATATGCAGGGACAGTAATAACAGCATCGGTGACTGACTCACCGAGGTAAGCCTCTGCATCGCGCTTTAACTTTTGTAGAACGCGTGCTGAAATTTCTTGTGGTGTGTACTTCTTGCCATCAATATCTTGTGTCCATGAAGTACCCATATGACGCTTTACAGAACGAATTGTTCGTTCAACGTTTGTGACTGACTGACGCTTAGCAACTTCACCGACGAGGACTTCGCCATTCTTTGCGAAGGCGACGATCGATGGGGTTGTGCGAGCGCCTTCTGCGTTAGCAATAACTGTTGGCTCTCCACCTTCAAGTACTGATACGCAGCTATTTGTTGTTCCTAGGTCGATTCCGACTGCTCTAGCCATTTATATAACTCCTCGTTAGTTCAATCTCCCGAGCCGATTTGGGTCAGGGCCTGCCTTGAGTAACCTGAGGCGATTCTAGCCAAAGAGTTGAGTCGCTTCGACTCAGGTTTCTTGAGGTATAGAACCGAGACTTTCACTGAGATATTCCCGCTCAAAAAGCAAAAACGGCGATGTGCGGTCAAAGTGCCTCATGCCAGCAGTGCACCGATTCTTAACATCGCCTTACTTTTGCTATTTCGAGCGGGAGTCATCCATAGGTATCTCTCGGCCCTCGGCCATTGGAGACTGAGCGGAGCCCTTTCTTCCATGAGGGTGCTTGAGGGCCGATAAAACGAACCGCTTCCACGAGGGCGCCGGGCGCGCTGGCTCGGATGGTGGCCAAAATATCGTTGTGAGCCAGGTTTAATTGGGTTGCCCATGCGGTGGATGAGCACTGCACGAGGAGCTTTCCCTCTAGCAAGGAGATTGGCTCGGTGTGTGCGGCAACGTCGGCGCCCACAATGGCTGGCCAGGTCGCAAAGAGGTTGCCTTCGGCAAGGCCAGAGTCCCATTCGCGATCTCTTACAAGCTCTTCCAAGATATTGGCAACCAGTGTCGGGTCGCCGGGAGTCTGGCTTCGCTCAGGGCGAGGTCGAGATTTTTTAATGAAGCCGGTTTTATAGGTCCGGAACAAATCTAGGGCGAGGTCGCGTTTAGCCATGATCACTCACCTTTCCTGGACTGACATAGAACTTTGCAGACAATAACTCTGGAGGTAAGTCACTTTCAACTGCCGTGGTGATGATTGTTTGCTCAGCAAGTTGTGTCACTGCAGTCAATTGTTGACGGCGTTGATTGTCTAGCTCGGCGAAGATGTCATCCAGGATTAAAACAGGATCAGCGCCTTCTGATTTCAAAAGCGTGTAGCTGCCGATACGAAGTGCAATAGCCATCGACCATGATTCACCATGGCTTGCATATCCTTTTGCCGGAAAGTCACCTAGTTGTAGGTGTAGATCATCACGGTGTGGGCCAATTAAAGATGCTCCACGATCCATCTCTTGTTTAATAACTTCAGCAGCACGTGTTTGGAGAATCTCAACATTTTCAGCAGCATCTGCAGTAAGTCCTTCGGTGGAAGACTTGTATGAGATAGATGCTGGTTTTACTTCGTTGAGGTTGCGGTAGTGCTCTGCAACATATGGGTTGAGATCATCAACTAACTTCACACGTTCTGCGGAAAGCTCAGCTCCGAAACGGATTAATTGCTCTGTCCATGGTTCTAGTGCGCTCTGTGGTGCGCGGGTTTTCAATAAAGTATTTCGTTGACGCACAACGCGGTCGTAATCACTAATAACACCCGCAAGCCGCGGTGATTGAGTAATTAGTAATTTATCAAGGAAGTTGCGACGATCTGTGGGTTCACCGCG
>NZ_JBJTMK010000070.1:0-4147 GCF_046070465.1 Candidatus Planktophila sp.
TGGTGTAAATCCAAAAGCCATGGTTTCAACCCCACATCTCATATGAGCGATCTCGTATACGTGAATAGTAGAACACCGAAAATCGGCACTTTCTTCCCGAGGGCACTACTCTATTTCTATGCAGATTATTCTCTCGGCGCCACTGGCTGCTTCATCTGCCTTTACAGCCCTCATTTGGTGGTTGGTGCCACTGGCAGGCGTTGTTGGCGCGCTGGGCTATGTTCTCTGGATAGCTCGATTTAAGAATAAATTTGAGAAAGGAACATCGCGCTCAGTAAATCAATTTGAGCGCTTTCAGAACTCGTTCCGCAATGATGATTTATCGAAATAAGACCCTTCGCTTCTCGCGAACACCTTCGCTACTGCGCTACAGCGCTTTAGCCTTGACGCTTATCGCACTCGTAGCCCCAATGAACTTTGTGCTGATTACTCCAGGACCTGCAACGGACTTATTTCCAAAGGTTTTACAGGTAGAACAATCTGACTCAGTAAAGGTCTATCCAGTTCATGGCCAGCTCAATCTCCTCACAATCTATGTCACCAATCCTGAGAGCTATGTATTCGGAGCAGAAGTGCTTGGATGTTGGATGTGGGGCGATTGCGTAGTCCTTCCTCGATCAGTGATGTATAAAGACGGCGCGACTGATAAAGCCGAGAAGAAGACCGGATCAAAGGAAATGGTTCAATCTCAGAATCTTGCACTCGCTGCAGCACGTGCGGCAGTCTCTAGAAAATTTCCAGCTATTAATATTTCGAAAGTAAAAGAGAGTTCAGTCAAAATCACTTTGGAAAACACAGGAGGGCCAAGTGGTGGTCTCATCTTCACACTCGGCCTCATTGATTTACTGACTCCAACAGATTTACTTCAAGGGCGAACAATTGCAGGAACTGGAACAATTTCTGCAGATGGAAAGGTAGGGGCGATTGGGGGAGTCACTGAGAAAATTATCGGGGCCAAGAAAGCCGGGGCCTCACTTCTCTTTGTCTCACAGGAAAATTGCGACCAGCTTCCGACCACGGTCGACGGAATATCTGTCATCGCAATCAACAATGTTGACCAAGCAATTGACTATTTGCTGAAGCCAAATTCAGGCGGTAAACCGGCGGGAAAGGATTTAAATTCTGCAAGAATTCAGGGTTGCGCTAGCGTAGGAGCATGAATCGCAATCGCACGCCGCTAGCCATCACAATCGGAATTCTTGTCGCCCTTGGAGCAATCTTTATCTCCCTGAGCGGTTTCTATATTGACTGGCTCTGGTTTAAATCAGTCGACTTCACATCGGTCTGGAGCAAGGTTCTAACTACCAAGGTAGAGCTCTTCCTGATTGCGGGATTAATTAGCTCGATCGTAATCTCCCTCAATATCTATCTCGCATACAAGCGTCGCCCGTTCTATGTTCCAACTTCAATTGAACTCAATGGCGTCGAAAGAATCCGAGCCCAAATCGAGCCAATTATTCGCTGGGTATTCCTTGGACTCTTTGTTGCAATCACTTACTTCGCTGGAACATCTGCGACTTTATATTGGAAAGAGTGGCTGCTCTTTAGGAATGCAACGCCTTTCGGAGTTAAAGATCCGCAATTCAATCTCGATATTTCTTTCTTCGCATTTAAGTTACCTCTCTACCAGGCAATTATTTCGTGGGCAATCTCTGCTCTAGTTCTCGCCGCTCTCGCTTCGATTTTCGTTCATTACATGTATGGAGGAATCCGGACTGTAGGTCAGGGTGATCGCACAACTGTAGCTGCGCGTGTTCAGCTCTCAATTCTCTTCGGGTTAATTGTTGTCATGAAGGCTATTGCCTATTGGTTCGACCGTTATGCGCTAGCTCTCAAACAGAACAAGTTGATTACCGGTGCGACATATACAGATGTCAACGCAACACTTCCTGCGAAGGCAATCCTTGCGGGAATCGCAGTTATCTGCGCACTTCTCTTCTTTGCCAACGTCATTCGAAAGTCATGGCTTCTTCCAGCAGCTGGAACAGCGCTGATGGTTGTTTCATCGGTGCTGATTGCAGGCATCTACCCTGGCGCTGTTCAGCAGTTCCAGGTAAAGCCATCAGAATCATCGAAGGAAGCCCCTTATATTCAGCGCAATATCGATGCCACTCGTGCTGCTTATGGACTTACAGATGTCGATATGCAGGAATATGACGCGGCGGTTGCGCCGAATGCGGGTCAGCTCGCAGGCGATGCTGCAACGATTAACAACATCCGTTTGATGGATCCCAATGTACTTTCAGCGACATTCCGCCAGTTGCAGCAGATTAAGCCATATTACGGATTCACCGAATCCCTCGATATCGATCGCTACAACTTCAACGGCACAACTCGTGATGCAGTCGTTGCTGTCCGAGAGCTCAACATTGACGGCAATCCAAGCCGTAACTGGATTAACGATCACTTGGTCTACACACACGGATTCGGTTTTGTTGCAGCCTATGGCAACACCGTTGATGCTGATGGAAAGCCAAACTTTATTGTCGGCGATCTTCCACCAACAGGTGGGCTTGGAAAGTTCGAACCTCGAATTTACTTTGGAGAAAATTCTCCTGAGTACTCCATCATCGGTGGCAAGTCAGCGCAATCAAAGGCATCACCAGTTGAGTTTGACTATCCCGACGATAGCTCTGCAAGTGGACAGAAAAATTACACTTACAGTGGCACTGGAGGAGTTCCAGTTGGTGGGCTGCTCAACAAGGCTGTCTTTGCAGTGAAGTATGGCGAGCAGCGAATCTTGCTCTCAAGTTTGATCAATAAAGACTCAAAGATTCTGTATAACCGCAATCCACGTGATCGCGTCGCAAAGGTTGCGCCGTGGTTGACTCTCGATGGGGATCCATACCCAGCTGTTGTGAATGGAAAGATTCTTTGGATTGTCGATGGTTACACAACCAGTGCTGGATACCCATATTCAGAGGGAACTTCCCTCTCTGATGCCACAACAGATGCGCTTACTCGTAACTCTGCATCGATTACGGCTCAGGGTAACCAGCGCGTTAATTACATCCGCAACTCAGTAAAAGCAACAGTTGATGCTTATAACGGCACTGTGACTTTGTACCAGTGGGATGAGAAGGATCCAGTTTTGAAGAGTTGGATGAAGTCATTCCCAAAGACTGTTCAGCCAAAGAGCGCTATCTCAACGGAGCTCTTTGATCACCTGCGTTACCCAGAAGATCTCTTCCGCGTACAGCGTGACATTCTCGCGTCGTACCACGTCAAGAGTGCAGCTGCCTTCTACGGTGGTCAAGACTTCTGGCGCGTACCTAGCGATCCATCTTCATTTGGAAATAACAGTGGGGCACAGCCTCCGTATTACCTCACATTGAAGTTACCTAATGCAAAGGCGCCGGCTTTCTCATTGACAACGCCATTCGTTCCAAAGGGAACTCGTGAGAACCTGACAGCATTTGCAACAGTTAACTCAAAGCCAGGACCTGACTACGGAAAAATAACTGTCCTTCAACTTCCACGAAGCACTGCTATCTCAGGACCATCACAGATTGCATCAAACTTCGAAGCAAAGCCAGAAGTTGCAAATACCTTGTCACTTCTTCGCCAAGGTGGATCTGATGTGGTGCTTGGAAACTTGCTCACACTTCCTGTCGGTGGTGGACTGCTCTATGTTCAGCCTGTCTATGTGAAGGCGACATCAAATGCATCCGCATATCCACTGTTGCAGAAGGTGCTTGTCTCCTTTGGTGATGTGATTGGTTTTGATAGCTCACTAAAGGGAGCGCTCGATCAAGTCTTTGGTGGAAACTCTGGTTCATCAACGTCAACGTCACCATCGACAACTGCGTCGAATAGTTCATCTGATCTCGCTTCGGCTCTTGCATCTGCAAAGCAAGCGATTGCTGATGGTCAAGCCGCACTTGCAAAGGGAGATTTCGCTGCATATGGCCGCGCACAAGATCGCTTGAAGTCTGCGATTGCGGCTGCGATTGCGGCACAAGCTCGAGCAAAGTAAGGCGAAAACATTCACCGATTTGGTGAAGTAAGCGCAGTTCACCTAGAATTGCGCTTACCGACGCGGGGTGGAGCAGCTCGGTAGCTCGCTGGGCTCATAACCCAGAGGTCGTAGGTTCAAATCCTGCCCCCGCTACCAATGTAGTTAAGGTAAATGGCCGTTCAAAGAGAA
>NZ_JBJTMK010000071.1:0-11304 GCF_046070465.1 Candidatus Planktophila sp.
GCCAAGTTCATTATTGTTATTTCCCTTTGGGGAGACTGTTGAACCGTGTGCTGAAAGAATCGCCGAGAGAAGCTCTTTTGTTGTTGTCTTTCCCTGGGAGCCAGTAATTCCCACTACGACAAGCTCTGAAAGCTGTGACCGCACATGTGCAGCAAGTTTGCCGATTGCAATGGTCACATCTTCAACAACGATGCAGCGCTGCTCAAGAACTCGAGAAGCGAGAACTAGAACCGCCCCATGAGTAAATGCATCGGCTGCAAAATCATGTCCGTCTACTCTCTCGCCTTTTATGGCAAGGAAGAGAGAGCCAGGGGTGCATTGCGAGGATGAGAGAAAAGCAGGTGCAGTAACGGAGCAATCTGTTCCGTGGAGTGAGCCTCCAACGATGCGTGCGATTTCGCTGGCTTGAAGTGAAATCATCTCTTGGACTCAATCGCTTGAGCTAACTGAAGTCGATCATCAAAAGGCGTAATGGTTCCTTGTACTTCCTGACCGCTTTCATGTCCCTTACCTAAGACGATAACTGTGTCTCCAGCGTGTGCAAGTGATACCGCATATTCGATCGCCTCTGCACGATCTGGGATGACAGATGATGGCGTGACAACGGACATCGACCCCACCATCTCACCCAAAATTGCCTCTGGCTTCTCACTTCGTGGGTTATCGCTGGTAAAAATCGCAATGTCACTACCTTGAACGAGTGCCGATCCCATCAATGGGCGCTTTGACGCATCACGATCGCCGCCACAACCTAGAACGGCAATCACCTTTCCAGAGGTAAATTCTCGAACAGCTCTGAGAACATTGATGACTGCATCGGGTGAATGTGCATAGTCGACGAGCGCGGTGAAATCTTGACCAAGTGAGACAGCTTCAAGACGACCTGGCGCACCGGTGAGAGTTGGGATGAGAGTCGCCATCTCCAAGGGGTCAATTCCGCACTCATATGCGATTGCAACTGCCATCAAGAGATTGTCCAGATTGAATCCGCCGTGCATGGGTGTTCGGGATTCAATCAAGATCCCGTCTTTACCCCTGAGAGTGAATTCAGCACCTGAATGCGTTGTGGTAATCGAGGTGTAATGCCATGTTGCTTTTGAATCACTTCGAGAGAGCGCAATCATTGGGATCGAATTGCTCGCGAAGAGAGCTTCGCCATATTTGTCGTCGATATTTACAAATCCAAGGTCTGCATACTCATGTGTAAACAATTTTGATTTGGCGGCAAAGTAGCTCTGCATATCCTTGTGATAATCGAGATGATCTTGTGTCAGGTTAGTAAAACCGACCATCGAAAAGTGAGAGCCAACCATGCGCTTGAGATCTAGCGAGTGGCTAGATACCTCCATCACGAGATGACGCATATGGCGCTCTCGCATTGTTGCTGCCAGGGCTTGTAAATCTGCCGCCTCAGGCGTGGTTCGAGTGCTCTTGATTGATTCAGAACCAACACGAGTCTCCACAGTTCCAATGAGACCTGTCTCGCGCCCTACAGCGCTCAACAGTTGATACAACAATGTTGTAATTGTTGTCTTGCCATTGGTCCCAGTTATTCCAATGCTCTGCATATCTCTAATGGGTGAGCGATAAAAGGAGGATGCAAGTATGGCACCTGCTTCACGGACATCTTTTACGATGAGCGTTGGAAGGCCAGACGATTGATGTGCGCCTGCTTGATCAGTAAGAACTGCCACTGCGCCACGCGTGATCGCAGAATCAATATATTGAGCCCCGTGCACCCTTGCTCCAGGGAATGCTAAGAAAATATCCCCTATCTGCACCTCTGAATCCACATGAGTGAGACCAGTAAATGAAATGTCCTGGGCGCTGATTACTTCTGCATTCAAGAGCTCTGCCGCTTGGGATAGCGAATATGAGAACTCATTAAATGGGCGTGTCATTAGTTCTTCGCACTCACTTGTGTTGCTGTGAAAGTTTTGAGCTGAGCCTGTGTAAGCGCGACAGGTTTGACCGTTGTTCCAGTTGGAGCAACATGCTCTGATTGCAGAACAAAAGTCATTACCTTTTTAAATACCGGCCCACAGAGCGCGCCACCGAAGTGACCGTTGCGTGGGCGCTGAAGTGTGACGTTAATGACGTAGCGAGGGCTATCCGCAGGTGCAAATCCGATAAACGATGCGGTGTAACCGCTGTACTTACCCGTCATCGGATCAACGCGTTGTGCTGTACCTGTTTTGCCAGCAACGCGATAGCCAGGAATCGCAGCACTCGGCGCAGTTCCGTTTGCAGAGACAACACTCTCCATCATGATGCGCAACTTCGCCGCAGTCTCTTCACTGATAACACGCACTGACTCACGATTACCTGCAGGTGTGAAGTGGCCTGATTCATCTTTCGTTCCAGCAATTACAGTGGGAGAAACTCGCACTCCCCCGTTAGCTATTGTGGCAAAGACGCTCGTCGCCTGCATTGCTGTCAATGAATAACCCTGACCGAATGCAACCGTTGGAGCGGTTGTGCCAGACCAAGTATTTACCGGGCGGAGAATTCCAGCCGATTCACCTGGTAAGCCAGAGCCTGTCTTTTTTCCAATACCAAATTTTGTGAGGTAGTCATAAAGTCGCTGACTTCCCAGAGTCTCGCCAACTTTGATAGAACCAGTGTTAGATGAGACCGCAAGAATTCCTGTTGTAGTCAGTTGTTGTGTTGCATGCTTTTCGTGATCGTGGAACGTTTTACCCGCACGATAAAGTCCATAAGGAACAGAGAAAACCGTTGTTGGTGTAACTGTTTTCTCTTCAAGTGCCGCAGCCATTGTCATTACTTTTCCAGTCGATCCTGGCTCGTAAACATCTTGCACTGATGGGTTGCGCATTAGATCAAGCGTGACGCCCTTGGTGTTGTTAGGGTCAAAAGTTGGTGCGGTTGCATGGGCGATGATTGCGCCAGTGCGTGGGTCCATCACAATCACAGTTCCATTTGCAGCGCCACTACTTTTGACTGCTTCCGCAATCGCTTTCGCAGCAATCCATTGCACATCACGATCAATTGTCAGGCGAACAGATGTTCCTGCCTTCGGCGCAATAATTTCATTTTGAGATCCAGGAATTTCGGCGCCGTTAGCGCGTGCGTAGGAGTAACGTCCTGCAGTCCCGGAAATAATTGAGTTCATACTTGATTCCAGACCAGTTGCACCAACGCCATCTGCGCGAACAAAACCAATCAAGGATGAAATCAATGAGCCGGATGGATATTCACGAATGTAAGAACGTTCCGGGAAGAAACCAATAATGCGCTCACCGAGATCGCGACTAGAGAGAGCTGAGTTGTACTCCTCCATCGCAGAGCTGAGCTTTGACCATAGCGCTGGGCGACCATTCTTGAGAACCATTGAATATTTACGAGTGCCTGTGATGCTTGATTGGACCTCTGCAACTGATAGCCCCAATATTGGAGCAACGAATGCTGCCGTCTTTGCGGGATTACTTATCTGGGTTTGATCCACCACGATGCTGATTGCCGAGACGCTGCGAGCAAATGCAACGCCGTTGACATCTGTAACTTCTCCACGTGGCGCTTGCACGATGCGGGTCGTCTCCATCTCATCTACGGCGCGCAACTTGTAATTAGCAGCTTCGATTATCTGGACTCTAAAGAGCTGAAGACTGAGGAGTGCTAATGCAATAGTGAAGACAAGAGCAAGGATGCGAATACGTGATTTCGCAAGGAGGAGATCACCCACGGGTTACCTCCGGATTTGCAGCTAAGTTGAGGAATATGGGTGTCTCAGATGGCTTCATTCCAAGAACTGCCGCAGATTGCGCCAGGGCTTCAGGAGAAGAGTGCGCATCGATCTTGCGATTAACAGCGTCGCGTTGGTCGCCAACGAGCTTCGCCTCAATCTTGAGATTAGAGAGAGTAAAGGCATCCTGGGCAAGTAAGGTATTAATTCCCAGCAGCGCCATAAAACCCATAACACTGACTGATGTTACAAAGATTGCGAAGTAACGACGACTCGCTTGTTGCGCTACAGATACTTGAGGGAACGTTGCATGAATGACTTTTGCAGTCGTCTCAACTACCTGGCGCTTTAAACCTGTTGTCAGTGTTGTTGAGATCGCTGCTTTACGCGCTACTGCTGATGCCATTATGCAGCCACCCTTTCGATTGCTCGAAGGCGGGTTGAAGCCGCACGAGAATTCTCGGCAATCTCATCGAAGCTCGGCTTTTCACTTGAGTTAAAGACAAGTTTGAACTTCGCTGCATATTCGGGAAGTTCGATTGGAAGCTCGCGTGGACTCTTTGACGTCGAAGCTTCGGCAAACGCCTCTTTAATAATGCGATCTTCCAGAGATTGAAAAGACATCACAACAACGCGCCCACCAATAACAATGGCATCGAGAGCCTGTGGGATTGCGCGTTCGATTGCTCCAAGCTCATCATTGACTGCAATGCGAAGCGCTTGGAAAGTGCGCTTCGCAGGGTTACCGCCCGTGCGACGAGTTGCTGCAGGAATACTGTTCTTTACCAGATTCGCAAGTTCGATTGTCGAATTCAATGGGGAAACTGCACGTGCTTTAACGATATTTTCTACGATGCGCGTTGCGAACTTTTCTTCGCCATATATACGCAGAATGCGCACTAATTCACCAGGTTGATAAGTATTAAGAATCTCTGCAGCTGTGATTCCGCGACTCTGATCCATACGCATATCTAGTGGAGCCTCATGTGAATACGAAAAGCCACGAACTCTCTCATCGAGCTGCATGGATGAAACACCTAAATCAAAGAGAGCGCCATTTACCTGATGGAAGCCAAAGCTTTCAATAACATCTGTAAATTGATCAAAGACTGAATGTGCCGACTTAAAGCGATCTCCAAATGGAGCAAGTCGTGCGCGCGCTGCAGCAAGGGCTTGAGTATCGCGATCGATTCCGATAACTGTCAGATGCGGGAATTTCTGGAGTAGCGCTTCACTGTGTCCGCCAAGGCCGAGAGTTGAATCGACAACAACTGGATTTGGTGATGACTCAATAGAGGGGGAAAGTAAATCAACGCAACGATCGCGCATTACTGATATGTGCTGCATCTTCTCCCCCATTCCTAGAAGTTCTACTCATTTCGAATTCACTTGCTCGCCCACTCATCTCTGGTCACCGCCGGCCGACGGATTTGTCGTTTCGATAGCGACGCCGGGGAAGGGACGTCGCTGCCGACCTATGAGGTCGGCGGTGGCCAGAGATGAGTGATCGCTATTCAGTTTTTATTCAGTTGTGTAAAGATTTTTTGCTGATGCTCTAAAAAAGTCCCGGAAAAACTTCTTCAGACACATCAGCAAAACTTGATTCGCGATCGGTGAGGTACTCAGTCCAGGCAGCGCTATCCCAGATTTCAACGCGGGTATTTGCGCCAATGACGACGCACTCTTTCTCAAGCCCGGCATAGGTGCGCAGGCCCTGTGGAATCGTGATGCGCCCTTGGCGATCAGGAATTTCATCGTGCGCGCCCGCAAACATCACGCGCTGGTAGTCACGGGCAGCCTTCGCAGTCACAGGTGCCTGGCGCAAGGTTTCGGTGATCTGGGCGAATTCGGTCGCGGGGAAGACATAGAGGCAACGCTCTTGACCCTTGGTAATGACAAGGCCTGGCGAAAGCTCTTCGCGGAATTTGGCGGGAAGGATCAAGCGTCCCTTCTCATCGAGACGCGGTTCATGGGTGCCCAAGAACATTGATTTTCACCACCTTCCCCAAGGTATGAGCGTGAATTCCACGCTCATTTCCCCACTTTACACCACTTTCCCCCTTTTTACACCACTCTTCTCCAATTTTTTCCCTTCCTCCCCCACCTCTCCCCACATCCTCTAGGCAGCAAAAAACCCGCCCTCATGGTTGAGAGGCGGGTTGGTAGAGAGGGTATTTTTATTCGAAGGAGCGGCGATCCCAGCGATCTTGGAGTCGGTCACCGAGCGAGCGCGAAGGTTTCGCCACGCGAGGAGCCCTTCCATTGAGTGAGCGCAGAACCATCAAGAGCCCAGCGAGTGCGACAACGAAACCAGCTACTCCGACCGGGATTAATTGAGCAATGAGCCCGGTAAAGAGGATTGCAATTCCAGCGAGGATAAGGGCAATTCCAGCAAGTGCCGAGCCTGGCGTCTTGGCGATCAATGTCTGAGTATCTCCGCCAGCGAGTGTGGATTGGAGGCGTGGATCATCAGAGGCGAGCGCAGCCTCCATCTCCGCTAGTAAGCGGCGTTCGCGATCAGATAGTGCCATAGCCTCAACAATAGAACAGTTGTGACTATCCGTCACCTTCAGTGGGTTCTTTCGATGGCCGTATGAGACGCCCTGGGCGCACGCTTGAATTTCCAAAGCGGGCGCGGGCCTTATCGATTGCAGTATCAGCCTCTCGCCACCCTTTCTCGCGTGAGCCAAGGAGCATCTGTTCGTGAGCGCCCTCATGGAGGTTCTCCAGCGAGACGGCGACTAGGCGCAGGCGGGCTCCGTTGATTTTGAGCGCCTTATATAAGGTGCGGACGACTTCATAGATTTCTTGGGTGCTATCGATGGGTAGTGGCAAGGTCTTACTACGAGAGATAGTGGTGAAATCAGAGAATCGCACCTTGATGCCGATGGTCTTAGCGAAGAGCTCTTTATCGCGAAGCCTGGCGGCAGCCTTCTCTGTCATGCGAAGAAATTCGCGCAGGATTTCTTCAGGGTTATCGAGGTCATAGGCAAATGTTTCGGCATTACTGATGCTCTTATCGGGTTCATCATTACTGACATCGCGCATATCGCGCCCCCATGCAAGTTCATATAACGATGCACCTGTTGCATCGCCAAGTGCGCGAATCAACGTCGAGCGAGGAGTATGAGCGATATCTCCAATGGTGTGAAGTCCTAATCGATCGAGCGCCTCACCGGTCTTTGGTCCGACGCCCCACATTGCACTGACTGGAAGTGGATGAAGGAATTCGAGAAGTCGTTCATCAAGAATTTCAAGCATCCCATTGGGTTTGCAATGCTGTGATGCAAGTTTGGCAATGAACTTATTCGATGCGATTCCGACAGAACATGAGATACCTTCTTGCATTTGAACTTCTTCACGTATCTTCTCTGCAATCTCGCGGCCTGTGCCGATTAATTTGAGCGCACCTGTGACATCGAGGAATGCTTCATCCAATGAGATGGGTTCGACCTTCGGTGTATAGGTAGAGAAGATCTTCATCACGCGATCGGATATCTCTGCATATCGATGGTGCTCGGGTGCTATAAAGATTGCATGTGGCGCCATACGTTGTGCGCGACCGACCGGCATCGCCGCGCGGACTCCAAATTTACGTGCCTCGTAATTTGCAGAGAGCACCACTCCTCGAGCACCTGCACCGACAACGACTGCTTTACCTTTGAGTTCGGGATGGTCGAGCTCTGCAACAGATGCATAGAAGGCATCCATATCAACATGCAGAATCGTGCTCATATCGCCACACTACCTTTCTTGAGATTCCATTCTTGATAGGCGCTACGTAGATCCCAGACACCTGTTGCGCGCAATGAGATTCCGCGTTCGCCGGTGCGACGAGTAGCGCCACGTACTAAGAAGAGTGAAGTGGCATAGAGGGTCTGCGCATACTGCCCTGAGCGCGATTGCAGAACATCGGGAAAGAAAGTGGCATCGCTGCAGCCATAGCCATCATCGAGCGAGAGGAAGAGGACGCGCTTACCTGAACGTACCGGTGGTGATTGCAGCGCCACCTTTACTCCTGCAACAAGGACTTCGCTATTGGTGCGCAAGCCCAATAAATCACAGGAGCGCGTTGCTCCAATGGCATTAAGGAATTGCGCGTAAGGAGAGAGGATGTGTTCGCTGAGATCCATACCTAACCGCGAAAGTTCGTTACGCATCTTCTCATCTGCAGTCATTGCAGGTAGCCCACTTGCCTCAAGAAGTGGAGGCGCAAGCCCTAAAGACATCTGCGCGCTAGAAAGTGATGGTGATGATGTTTTCTGCAAGTCGGCAAGGTGCAAGAGTAAGTCTCGATGAGTGATCTCGCCGCTGTCGTTGATGTGCACTGCATCAAAGGCACCGGTAAGAATCAGCGTTTCAATTGTCGGAGCCGATGCACCTGACCTGCGATAGAAATCTGCAAGGTCGATATATGGCTGACCTGCCTCAATAGTGGCAATCTCTTTCTCGCTAGCGCCGCTGACTGCACTGAGTGCAATACGAATTGCAGTCTTATCACCCGCATCTTCAACCCGATAATCACTACGTGAATAATTAATATCGAGTGGCGCAAGTGGCACGCCCATCTGGCGTGCTTCATCAATCATTAGACGTTTGGGGTACATGCCGGGATCGTGTGTCAGAACACCTGAGATAAATGCAGCAGGGTAATGGGTTTTCAGCCATGCTGATTGATATGTTGGCAGAGCGAAAGCAGCGGCATGTGCTTTACAGAAACCGAAGGAGGCGAAAGCGCGCAGAACATCCCAGATTGTTGTAATCGTTTCGAGCTCGTAACCATTCTCGGTTGCGGCAGGAAAGAACCAATCGCAGACTTTCTGTTGGCCTTCTTTACTGCCGAGCGCGCGACGTTTCTCATCAGCTGCTGCAAGTGAGATACCTGTCATGACAGAGATAATCGAAATCACTTGTTCGTGAAAGACGACAACGCCTTCGGTCTGGGCCAAGATCGGCGCAAGCGTGGGATGGATTAATTGTGGCGCGGTAAATCCACCACGGGCCTCTAAAAAGGGGCGAATCATGTCGCTTTTGACTGGCCCTGGACGAAAGAGCGAGATATCGATAATCAAATCGCTAAAGGTGCGCGGCTGCAGCTTGCCGACGAGTTCGCGTTGGCCGGGGCTCTCGATTTGAAAAAGGCCAAGAGTCTGCGTCGATTGAATCAACTTATATGTATCGGGATCATTGAGCGGCACTGCATCGATATCAAAGTCGGGATCTGCGGTACGTCTAATCTCTTCAACAGCATGTGCGATGGCAGATTGCATTCGCACGCCTAGAACATCGAGTTTGAGTAGACCAATATCTTCGACATCATCTTTATCGAATTCGAGCATCGGATACCCACCTGCGTTGATTTGCAACGGTGTGCGATCGAGCAAAGTGGCATCCGATAGAGCAATTGCACAGGGATGCATCGCAAGGTGGCGTGGCAAACCATCAAGACGCGATGCCATTGCAATTGTCATCGCCATCAACGGTGTATTGGTATTGAGGGATTTGAGTTCTGGTAACGATGCAAGCGCCGCCTCGATATTTGCAGCACGTACATGAGGCATTGATTTTGCTAACAGGTCGATCTCGGCGGCAGGCAGTCCCAGTGCTGCACCTGCATCGCGAATCGCATGGCGTGCGCGGTATGTCTCGACCATGGCAACAGTGGCACATCGCGAGATTGCACTCGGTGCCGTAAAATCAGCTGCACCGTAGCGAGCAAATGTTGCATCATAAATTTCAAGGCGGCGTGCGGATTCAACATCGATATCGATATCAGGTAGCGCACGGCGAAGCGGCGAACAGAAACGCTCCATCAAAAGGCCATGTGCAATCGGATCAACACCGGAGATTCCGAGAAGATGACAGATTAATGAGCCGGCACCAGAACCACGGGCTGCAACGCGGATTCCTTTTTCACGTGCGATATCGACGATATCTGCAACTGTAAGAAAGTAAGACTCAAAACCGAGAGTTGCTACCGTTGCGAGTTCATCATCAAGACGTGCACGTGCCGCACGAATATCTTCAGAATCCGTGTAGCGCCAATGCAACCCGGCTTCAGTGCGATCGCGTAACACCCGTCGCATATCGGCCGCATTGGTGGCACCAACAACATCTGCTTCGGGAAGATGCACATTACCTAAGCCAATATCGCGCTGTGGTGATAGCAGTGAGCGCTCGGCCCATTCGCGCGTTGTTTTGAGCAATAAACGCGGAGAACCTTCACCGGCAGCTTGTGCAATCTCTGCAGCAAGGCGATGCATCTCATCGGAGCTTTTCAGAAAGCCTTCTGCATTGCGACGTTCGAGGTGGCGCCGATCCAGCGGCACTAATTGGCGGGCGCAATCGAGAACATCTGCCACTGGCCCATCGCTGCGATCGCGCATCCGCACTGCATTGGTGATGACTGCATCGATATCGTGTTCACGAGCAAAGACCAGTGATCTAGCAGCATGTGCAGTAGAGCGCGGACCGCTGCCTGCAACGAGATGCGATACGCATTCGATTGCTTGATCGGCAAAGAATGGTCGCATCTTGTTAAAAATATCCATCGCGATGTCAAAGCGGTGAAGACCAATTGCCTGCGCTACCGGGGATTCAGGGCCATGCAGTAAGTAAAGAGCACTGCTGTGCTGTGAGAATTTTTCAAGAATATCCATCGTGATGACAGGAATGCGATCGGGTGAGTGAAATGTGATCCCACGATAGAGGTGCATCAGGTTGCGGTATCCCCCGTCGCTGCCAGCGAGGATGGTGACGCGAGGAAAATTCTTTCTATCTGATGCGACGCCCACAGATTCAGAATTAACGAGATTAATCTGAAGATTGATACCGATGATGGGTGCGATTCCGTATTGGAGTGCGCTCTTTGCAAAACGAATCGTGCCTGCAAAAGAATCGCGATCGGTCAGTGCGAGAGCGGGCATCTCAAATTCGGCAGCACGTTCGATTAAGTCGTGCGGCATGGTGGTGCCATACTTAAAGGAGTAAGCACTTGTTGTGCGTAGGTGAATAAAGCTCATAAGAGGTTAACGAGTTAAACCGTTGTGACGATCCACTGTCCTGTTGTCTCGTCGCGTTCGAGTTGGAATGTTGTGAGCGCACCGATAGGCGCAGCCTCTACTCGCCAGAGGGCGCGTGCTTGATCATCGGGGCGATACTTTCCATCGCTGACGCGATTCCACCATCCACCGCTCTCGCACCATCGCGAGAGGACTGCATGGATGCGGAAACGCTTTCCGCGGAATGTGAACTCGATAGGAGTGGTAGGTCCATCGATAAGGACTTCTCCTGCGGGGATGACTTCGCTCGCCACGTGAGGCTCCTTTGCGCTCGCTCTAGGTGTTCGAAGACTCTGAATATTCGAACAGATGTTCGAAAAATAGCCCACCCCACCGACAAGGGCAACGCTCGACTTCGAGTTGAGAGTTAGTGGTGTGTTGCGCGCTCAAATTAGTTGAAATTTCAACTACACCCCTTACCATTATCGGGTACTCAACGCGTAGGCGTTGGGCAAACACATTGGAGAATGAATTGAACGCACTACTTATTATCGGCCGTATCTTCTTTGGCGCACTCTGGATTGGCGCTGGCTTTGCACA
>NZ_JBJTMK010000072.1:0-3596 GCF_046070465.1 Candidatus Planktophila sp.
TTTGGCACCTCGATGTCGGCTCATCACATCCTGGGGCTGGAGCAGGTCCCAAGGGTTTGGCTGTTCGCCAATTAAAGTGGTACGTGAGCTGGGTTCAGAACGTCGCGAGACAGTTTGGTCCCTATCTGCCGTGGGCGTCGAAATTTGAGAGGAGTTGACCCTAGTACGAGAGGACCGGGTTGAACATACCTCTGGTGTACCTGTCGTTCTGCCAAGAGCGCAGCAGGGTAGCTATGTATGGACGGGATAACCGCTGAAAGCATCTAAGCGGGAAGCCTCCCTCAAGATAAGATTTCATCGAGCCGTGGAAGACTACCACGTTGATAGGCCGGGTGTGGAAGTGCGGTAACGCATGGAGCTAACCGGTCCTAATTGCTCTGATTACGCATTGGAGTCCCACCATCAATGGCAGCGCTGAATGGCGCTACATTGTGGAGGATATCCTCAGCAAATGTGCATCGATTTTACGGCAGGCCAGTGGTCTGCCGAAACCCCAAAGCGCCAGCTCCATAGCTTGGTGACCATAGCGACTGTGCCCCACCCGATCCCATCCCGAACTCGGCCGTGAAACCAGTCAGCGCCGATGGTACTACCGCTTAAGCGTTGGAAGAGTAGGACGTTGCCAGGCTTTGAAGCTGGCGCTTTGAGAAAAACCCATTCACTTGTTTCTGGCCGTTCGGCCGCATTCCAGCCGGACAGCAACGTTGACGCGGGATGGAGCAGCCCGGTAGCTCGTCAGGCTCATAACCTGAAGGTCGTAGGTTCAAATCCTACTCCCGCAACCAACAAAAACCCCGGAAATCTGCGGTTTTCGACACTTCTCAATAAGCTCCCTTCGGGGAGCTTTTTGCGTTTTTGGGCCGCTGTAAGCACTGTGGAAGCAAGAAGGATCGTAGAGTTGCGCAAACCCGCAGAAATCCTTGTGTTTTCAGACTGTCAAAAGTTGGCCGAGAAAAAAATTGGCGCTAATTCTCCTGACCGGCTGGAACCCGCGACGTTCCAAGAGAGGCTGGCATTTCACATTGCGAGGCATGGTGAAACCTATTGGGAGATGTGGAAAGCTCTGGTTCGCCCCGGCGAGAAATTTAGTCATTCCACCATAAGTTCTTGGCTGAATGGCAAGAAGGCGCCGCGAAGCATTGAAAGCCTTAACTTCTTAGCCCGGGTGGAAGAGCGTTACGGACTGCCTGATGGATATTTTCGTGCGCTTCTACCCCACACGGGGCGAGCTATGACCGGCTTTAAGCTCAGAGGGATTGCTGCTTCAGAGCAACGGCGTCTAGTGTGGCATTTGCCCGATGATTTCAACGAGCGGCCCTTAAATGAGCGTCGAGAAATTCTCGACTGGGTCCGCGACAATATAATCTCGGGAGCAACCGAATATCGCAATTATCAGCGACAAGCATCAAAACACCGCTATTCCATTCGATTTCCCGAGATCTCTGGTCGCAAGACTACGGCTGGTCGATTGGGGCGCGCCGACACCGACATTGAGGTCGCAGCCGCAGCATTTGATGCACCAGCGGAGCTCGGTGGAGAAATGGCTGCACTGCTGAGGTTTAAGACCTCTACTTTGACCGATATCGGTTACCGACGGAATGGCGTCTGGGGCGAAGAAACTTCATCGCAGCGCATAGAGCACCTGGGGCTGATGTTTGGCGCACTGTCGGCGTCTCCTGACGGGCCTATTTCTGGATTTGGGGTGCCTTTGGACGACCTCGCATTTGGGCATCTCGTTTTTCCGAGGATCTGGGATTGGTACGTCCAATGGCGGGAGACCCGTCGTGGTTTCTACACTGTATGGGAAGCTGACATGCTGAGGGTGGCTGCGGCTTTGACGCGAGCTGGCACAGGTTGGATCCGTCAAACTCCTCAGCTGGCCGTTCGATTAAAACCCATTCCCCAACTGGTCTCACAATTAGACATAGATACGGCAATCGCGGATTGGGAACGTGCCTGTGATCAAATGTATGCGCACGGTTTGGAAAGGTCGAAGGAAATCGCGCGCGTGGCTAGAGTTCACCGCGATCCCTTTGAGCCCATTTTGCCAATCCTGGAAGCACAAAGTCCACTCGCAGAATACAGGAAAATAACTGAAGAGATTGCCCGACGCGTCCCGGATACGATCAAGCACCCAAAAGCGGCTGCGGAGGCCGTACGTTCATTTCTGATGCTCCGGCTAGGGCTTCATCTCGGCGTTCGGCAGAAAAACCTCCGTCAGTTGCTGTTTTGCCCCAAAGGGGCGGTGCCTCGATCTGAACGGCAGTTGGAAACGCTCAAGCGCGGCGAGCTTCGCTGGAACGTCCGAGAGGAAAGCTGGGAGGTTGTCATTCCGGCGGTGGCGTTCAAGAATGCTGATTCTTCGTTCTTTTCCGGTAGGCCTTTTCGGCTGAGGCTTCCTGATCTTGGCGGCCTATACGCGTTCCTTGAGGATTATATCGAGAGGCATCGGCCGTTGTTGCTGGCCGGTGCCGCCGACCCCGGCGTGTTTTTCATCAAAACGGTCAAGATTACGAGCCAGGACCCAGCATATGGTCAGAATGCATTCTACGAAGCTTGGCGGCTAACCATTCAAAGGTACGGGATTTGGAACCCATATACTGGAAGGGGGGCTGTAAAAGGTCTTCTGCCCCACGGGCCCCATAACGTGCGTGATGTGTTGGCGACGCATATCCTGAAGCAAACCGGTTCTTATGAGCAGGCGAGTTATGCGATCCAAGACACGCCTGAAACGGTGGCAAAGCATTATGGCCGTTTCCTGCCACAGGACAAAGCTGCACTCGCCGCCGAGACACTCAATAAGGTTTGGTTGGCCGCATAGATTGGCCACAATGGTTTGCGGAAGGTGCAGATAATAAAGGCATGCCCGTTATCTCTTTAACGCAGCATAAAGGGCAGATGATATTAAGCGGCTCTATCTACTCCAGAACCCAGCGGTTCGAGTTTTCCTGTCCAAGCTAACAGTCCACCAATCACCGCCAGCATAGCCATTCCCCCATAAGCGGCGACCGCGCCGGGGGCTGGGCTGGGGATGACACCGCCGCGTTCAAAATCGAGGCGTGACGCCGCTGTCAGATATCCGCCCTTTCGGCATTCGGATTGAGGTGCGGATCAGCGCCCCCGGAATTCCGGCTTGCGCTTCTCGGCGAAGGCTTTGCGGCCCTCTAAGCGGTCCTCGCTGTCGCGCAGCACGCCGAACGCGTGCTGTTCCAGTTCCAGACCCGCAGCCAGCGGCATCTCTAAGCCGATCTGGGCCAGGCGCTTGACCGCGGCCACGGCCAGCGGTGCATTGCCAGCGATCTTTTGTGCTAGCTGTTCGGCGGTTTCCAGCAGGCGCTCAGGGTCGACCACGCGGCTGACTAGCCCAATGCGCAGGGCCTCGGTGGCATCGATGCGTTCCCCGCTTAGCAGCATCAGCATGGCATCCGAACGGCCCACCGCGCGGATCAGGCGCTGGGTGCCGCCAGCGCCCGGAATGCTGCCGATGCAGACTTCGGGGAGCGAGAAGATGGCCTGAGTGGAAGCGATGCGCACGTCGCACAGCAGGGCCAGTTCCAATCCGCCGCCCAAGGCGTAGCCATTGATGGCGGCGATCA
>NZ_JBJTMK010000073.1:0-3873 GCF_046070465.1 Candidatus Planktophila sp.
CAACCCGCTATTTAGTAAATGATGCATGCGTGCTTCTCAAGAAACCTTATGTGTGGGGTTCTATCTATCGCTTCGATGGACAGGCGAGCGTCTTTTGGGCTGAGTACGGTCCTTGTTCTCGCTGTTTGTACCCAGAACCACCACCTCCAGGAATGGTTCCAAGCTGCGCAGAAGGCGGAGTCCTTGGAGTCCTCTGTGCGACAATCGGATCTATTCAGACAACTGAGGCAATCAAAGTCCTTACCGGAGTTGGAGAATCACTCATTGGTTCTCTCATGATTTACGATGCTCTTGAAATGAATTTCCGCAAGGTAAAGATTCGCAAGGATCCGAACTGCCCAATTTGCAGCGAGAATCCTCGCCAAACAGCGCTCCTTCCAGATTATGAAGCATTCTGTGGAACTCTCTCTGATGCAGCTCAAGAGGCGAGCACTGGATCGACAATTACAGTGCAAGAGCTGAAGACAAAGATGGATAACAAAGAGGACTTCTATCTCATCGATGTTCGCGAACCAAGTGAGTACGAGATCGTCAGTATTCCTGGAGCGCATTTGATTCCGAAGCAAGGTTTTATCGACGGTAGTGCACTCTCAACGCTTCCACAAGATAAGCCCATCATCTTGCACTGCAAAGGTGGAGTCAGATCGGCTGAGTGCCTTGCAATTCTAAAGAATGCAGGTTTTGCAGATGCTTCGCATGTTGCAGGTGGAGTTATCGCATGGGCGAAGCAGATTGATACTTCTCTACCGGTGTACTAATGAAAGATAGCTACCAGGGCTATCGAGTCCTTCTTGTGCATGCCCATCCAGATGATGAAACCATCAACAATGGTGCAACAATGGCGATGTATGCAGCCCTTGGTGCGCAGGTCACTCTTGTTACCTGTACCCGTGGCGAAGAAGGTGAAGTCCTTGTAGAAGAGCACTCTCATAAAGCTGCAGCCCATGATGACTTATTGGGTGACCACCGCGTCATCGAACTTGCTGATGCAATGAAGGCTCTCGGTGTTGTCGATCACCGTTTCTTAGGTGAGCCAAGTAAGAAGTATCGCGACAGCGGAATGATGGGTACAGAACCGAATGACCGCCCTGATTGCTTCTGGCAGGCAGATCTCTCTATCGCAGCTTCAGAACTGGCTGTGATCATTGATGAGGTAAAACCTCATGTTCTGATCACTTACGATGAATTCGGCGGATATGGACACCCTGATCACATCCAGGCACATCGTGTTGCAATGGCTGGCGCAGAGAAGAGCAAGTGGAAGATCCAGAAGATTTACTGGAATGTCATGCCTCGTTCAGTCATCCAAGAGGGGATCGACAGAATGAAAGAGCTTGGCTCTGATTTCTTTGGAGCCGAAAGCGCGGATGATCTTCCGTTCTGCAAAGATGATTCATTTGTTACCGCGCACATTGACGGCAATTCTTATGTCGAACAGAAGATGGCTGCGATGCGCGCGCATGCAACACAGATTGCAGTCGATGGTCCATTTTTTGCGCTCTCCAATAACTTGGGATTGCAAGTGTGGGGCAACGAGTACTACACACTCGTTCAAGGTGAGAAGTCTGAACCTTTTGATTCACATGGACGTGAAAGCGATCTTTTTGCAGGAGTGGTTCTCTAGGTGCGCTTTCTCATCTCACTTCTTTGGGGAAGTGCATCAGGCGTAGTTGCAGTTATGCTTCATCAAAGCCTGCCTCCGGTAGGTGTAGTTGCAGGAATTACTCTTACCTATATTTCTATCTGGTTAGTTGGGCGTAACTTCCATCGACGCATTTATAAGTGGATAGCAGCATTGGGATGGATAGCAGTTATTTTGCGCGCCTCTACTTTTGGCGTTGGAGAAGAGTTGCTTGTGCAAGCCGACGGAGTGGGTTCTACCCTCTTGATAATTGGCACACTCTCTGCGCTTGCAGCGGTAGCAGCTCGTATTTAGCTTTTAATAGTCCAGCTCTGTCCATCTTTGCTGTCACGCACTTCAACTTTCATCGCAGCGAGCGCATCACGAAGACGATCGCTCTCGCTCCAGTTGCCCGCCTTTCGTGCTGCTGCACGTTCTTCTATAAGAAGCGCCGCCTCTCGAGTTAATTCATGGGAAGGTTTGCGATCGAGATCGAGACCAAGGACGAGATCTGCGTAAAGGAAAATTCCTCGCTTATCTTGTGCGCCGATAGTAGAATCCTTTTCAATCGTTCGCATTCTCAAAATTGCTTTTGGAGTATCGAGATCGTTCATCAAGTGTGAGTAAATTTCTTCATCACGTTTAAGTTCTTTGCCAGATCCCCACCGGACTACCAACTCTCGCCATCTCTGCAGAGTCGAATGCGCTGCTGAGATGTTCTGCCAGGTCATATCGATTTGAGCTCTGTAACGATTTTCCAGAAGAGCAAGTCGGAGGGCGAGGGGATCAAAACCTTGTGCAGCTATATCACTGACGAGAATTACATTCCCTGAACTCTTGGCCATCTTCTTGCCTTCAAAGAGCAGGTGCTCTCCGTGAATCCAATGACGAACGACTTCACCGCCAGCTATCGCGTTGGTTTGTGCGCGCTCATTTTCATGATGGGGGAAACGAAGATCTATTCCGCCAACATGAACATCAACGACAGGACCAAGAAGGGAAAGCGACATTGCGCTGCACTCGATATGCCATCCGGGAAAACCTGGACCCCAAGGGGAGTCCCAAATCATTTCTGTGCGCTTACCTGCTAATTTCCAGAGAGCCCAGTCGGCATGAAACTTCTTACCGCCATCTCCTTGATACTCATAACGATGGCCAGGTTTGAGTGAATCCAACTTGTTTCCGCTGATGTATCCATAATCTTGAACGAATCGGGCATCGCAATAAACATTGCCATCGCTTCCGATATAGGCAGCACCTTTGTGAATCAGAGTTTCGATTGCAGTAATAATCTCATTGATGTTCTCGCTTGCCCGAGGATAAAAATCTGCCGGGAGAATATTGAGTGATGCTAGATCGGTATGAAACTTCGCTTCATACCGCCGAGCAATCTGAAGCGGCTCCACTGATTCACGTGCAGCCTCTTCAAGGACTTTATCTCCGCTATCTGAGCCGTCGAGATTTTCTGACATATGCCCCACATCAGTGATGTTGGAGACAACAATCGATTCTGTGCCATTGAGCGACAAGGCTCGACGTATGAGATCGGTAAGAAGGAAGGTTCGCATATTTCCGATGTGCGCATCACGATAGACAGTGGGGCCACATGCATAGATGCGAACTACATCGCCAGTAATGGTTGTGAGTTCACGAGAGGCTGTCTCATACATGCGAAGATGGTGGCTCTCTAGATTTTTCCGGTTAAAGACTGGCACTACTCGAAAGTATGCGATTTCAGCTGGATCAAAAGTAGCAATAGACCCATCGCGGCGAACCAAAGTTGTCTCACTGTGTAAAACTCCAAGTAGGTCCCGAAAGGATTGGCCATCGCGCAGACGGATGGAGACCCGTTCACCTATCGCCTCCGCAATCTCACCTTCGAAATTCCCATACTTAGAACTCATTGAGTAACCATATTCAGCAATTCGCCCTTCCGCATGGTTAGAATTGCCGCCTGCCCGTACCGAAAGAGGAGGCCCGCCGTGACCTATGTGATTGCCCAGCCTTGTGTCGATGTGAAAGATAAGTCAT
The DNA here is from genome assembly GCF_046070465.1 of Candidatus Planktophila sp. Taxonomy (GTDB): domain Bacteria; phylum Actinomycetota; class Actinomycetes; order Nanopelagicales; family Nanopelagicaceae; genus Planktophila. Next base: position 3,653 of record NZ_JBJTMK010000073.1, read on the forward strand.
GTCGCGAAGAGTGCCCAGTGGATTGCATCTATGAAGGCTCACGCATGCTCTACATCCAGCCAGATGAGTGTGTCGATTGCGGTGCTTGTGAGCCGGTCTGCCCAGTTGAGGCCATTTACTACGAAGATGATGTCCCGGGTCAGTGGCAGGACTATAAGAAGATCAATACAGAATTTTTCATCGAGCTAGGTTCACCTGGCGGAGCATCAAAGGTAGGTCAG
>NZ_JBJTMK010000074.1:0-5709 GCF_046070465.1 Candidatus Planktophila sp.
GATCAGCTAGCAATCGACGGTGTAGAACGCGCACCGCAGCAACTGCGCCCATGACAGATACCTCTGATGTCGGCCAGGCAAATGTGCGAGTCGCACCTAAAGATTTTGAATTCATTGCAACGTAGGCGCCGCCATATGCTCGACGAGTAATTAAGGTAACCCGAGGTACCACTGATTCAGCAAAGGCATGGAGCAACTTTGCGCCGCGACGCACTGCACCTTCCCACTCTTGGCCAGGGCCAGGTAAGAAGCCAGTCACGTCTGCAATTACAACCATTGGAATTCCAAAGGCATCGCAGGTGCGCACAAAGCGCGCAGCTTTCTCGGCAGCTGCAGCATCAAGAACTCCACCGATATGTGCTGGATTGTTAGCGATTACTCCAACTGTTCGACCGCCTAAGCGACCGATGACAGTGGACATGTTCTCAGCCCACATTGGAAGAAGTTCGAGCTTCTCACGGTCGCTATCGAGAATTGAGTCGATCAATGGATGAACTTCATAAGAACGCTTAGAGACTGGTGGAACATGCACGCTGAGATCGGTATCGACGATATCGGTAGTGAAGTGTCCTTGATCTGCGAAGAGTGAGACCAAGTCTTGAATCTCGCTAAAGGCCACATCTTCAGAAGGTGCAATCACATGAGCAACGCCGCTGTTTTTGCTATGGGCCTCAGGGCCGCCAAGAGCAGCAATATCAATATCTTCACCGGTTACTGACTTAACAACATCAGGGCCGGTAACAAAGATGCGACCTTCTGGTGCGAGAACTACTACGTCGGTGAGTGCAGGACCATAAGCACCGCCTCCAGCGGTTGGGCCCAGCACAAGTGATAACTGTGGAATGCGTCCGCTGGCAAGCACCATCGCTTGGAAGACTTCACCAAATGCGTTAAGTGATAGAACGCCATCGCTTAAACGCGCGCCACCTGAGTGCCAGATTCCGATAATCGGCAGCTGATACGCCATCGCTTCGCGATATGCAGCAAGAATGACAAGAGATCCTTCAATACCGAGCGCACCTGATTTTGATGTGGCATCGGATGCGAAGAGAACAACTTTATTTCCATTGATTGCACCAGTGGCGGCAATCATTCCGCAATCAGTACGGGGGAGAAGGTAATTAAATGTATCCGCATCGATGAGACGTTTGATGCGGACTTCCGGATCCTTGGGATCGCTCATAAGGAAGAGTGTACTTAGATTGAGTTAAAAACAAGCACGACGTTATGGCCACCGAAGCCAAATGAGTCGTTCAACGCAGCGATATCTCCCGCAGGAAGCGCACGAGGTGTGTCGCGTACAACATCTACAGTCACAGCTGGGTCCAAGTTCTCAATATTAATTGTCGGTGGTGCGAGGCGATCTTGCAGAGCCTTTACAAGGAAGACAGATTCGATTGCACCAGCTCCACCGAGTAGGTGACCCGTCATTGACTTTGTTGCAGAGACTGCAACGTGATCAGCATCTGCTCCGAGTGCTTTGCGAAGTGCATTCGCTTCAGCAACGTCGCCTGCAGGAGTAGAAGTCGCATGGGCATTGAGGTGGACAATATCTTTTGCAGTCATTCCTGCATTCTGCAACGCAAACTTAATTGCGCGCTGGACACCAGAGCCTTCTGGGTCGGGAGCTGCAATGTGATAACCATCAGAAGTCAGACCCTGTCCGCTGATTTCGCAGTAAATCTTTGCACCACGGGCCTTAGCGTGTTCGTACTCTTCAAGAACGAGAATTCCGCCACCTTCGCCGAGAACAAATCCATCACGATCGCGATCGTATGGACGTGATGCGCGAGCTGGATCATCGTTACGAGTTGAAAGTGCCTTCATCGCAGCAAATGCCGCCATCGGAAGCTGGTGACATGCTGCCTCAACGCCACCGCTGACAACAACATCAGCGCGGTTGTTCTTGATCATTTCAAAGGCATACCCAATTGCTTCAGCGCCTGATGCACAGGCAGAGACAGGGGTATGAACGCCGGCCTTCGCCGCAAGCTCGAGACCCACATTTGCAGCCGGGCCGTTTGGCATCAACATGGGGACTGTATGAGGGCTGACGCTACGCGCACCCTTTTCATTGAGAATGTTAAATTGATCCATCAGCGTGATGACGCCGCCGATACCTGATGCGATCACAACACCGAGACGCTCCTTATCGAGGTCATCTGGGGATCCAGCATCTTTCCACGCTTCGCGAGAAGCAATCAGTGCAAATTGCTCGGAACGATCAAGTCGGCGCATCTCAACGCGCTCCATCTGATCTGCTGGTTCTGTCGCAACGCGCGCCGCAAAATGCACTGGAAGCATTTCGCGCCAATCATCGAGAAGAAGACGGACTCCACTCTGGCCGGCAAGGATTGCCTTCCACGTTGAATCGACATCTCCACCGAGTGGGGTGGTCGCACCGAGACCGGTGACCACTACGCGACGCTGTGACATAGCCGTAATTCCTTTATTCGTGCTTAGTTTGAAGCGTTAACGATGAAGTTAACTGCGTCGCCAACTGTGACAAGATCAGTTACCTTCTCATCAGGAATCTTGATGCCGAAACGCTCTTCGCAGGCAACAACAACTTCAACCATGCTGAGTGAGTCAACTTCGAGATCTTCTGTGAAATTCTTATCGAGTTCAATTGATGCTGCTGGAACGCCAGCTACTTCTTCAACAATCTCCTTGAGTCCTGCGAGTACATCTGCTGATGCGAGTGCCATGTGTGGCTCCTTTTCTTCTTTAACTAGTGTGCATTCTCTCTGAAAGTTGCGCCTACTTCATAGTACTTACGCGGTTTTGGTCGAGAAATTTATGGTTTTGGTGGAAGTTTGACGACCTGTCCCGCGTAAACGAGACCTGCGCCATATCCAATCAAGAGTGCAATTTTTCCGTGGAGCTCTGGATGTTGCTTCAGCAGAGCATCCATCGCGAGTGGAATTGAAGCTGCTGACGTATTTCCATTGGTTCGAATGTCATCAGCGATGATGACGCTCTCTGGCATATCCATCTCTTTCGCCATTGTCTCGATGATGCGCACATTGGCTTGGTGAGGAATAAATGCATCGATGTCGTTGACTGTAAGTCCAGCTGCATCGAGAGCCTTCAGCGCTGCCTTGCTCATTGAGAAGACTGCCCAGCGGAAAACTTTCTGGCCTTCTTGTGAAATGTTTGGCCACTTCACATCTGCCTTAGTCAATTGTGTCTCTGTATCGCGTACTTCAATCCATGATGGGTTCATCTGAATTGCATCACGAGAATCAGCGTCAGATCCCCATTCAACTGGACCAATCCCTGGCTCGGATGATTCACCAATAATCACAGCGCCTGCACCATCTGCAAAGATGAATGCGGTTGCGCGATCTGCTGGATCTGTGAAATCTGAAATCTTCTCCGCGCCAATAACTAGAACCTTCTTGGAAGTTCCAGCCTTGACAAAGTCATGTGCCATTGAGACTGCGTAGCAAAAACCAGCACACGCTGCATTGATATCAAAGGCTGCTGCCTTCGGATTTCCGAGGCGTTGCAAGAGAGCTGTTGCAGCAGAAGGAGCTTGGAAAGGAAAGGTAATCGTGGCAACGATGACAGTGTCGATATCGCCGATAGCGAGCTTGGCATTCTTCAGCGCATCTTCTGCAGCCCAAATAGCCATATCGAGAAGTGATTCGCTTTCATCTGCAAAGCGTCGAGTTTGAATACCTGTGCGTTGCTGGATCCATTCATCGCTTGATTCGATGCGATCAACAATCTCTGAGTTAGGAACAACTCGCTTTGGACGATAAGCACCGACAGAGAGAATCTGACTCTCGCTACCGGTACGAGTCTTGATAGCCATTACTTACCTCCGTGTGCGCCAGCAAATGCAATTGCTGTTTCAACTTCTGCCGGCGACTTTAACGCGCATTGTTCGATTGCGGGCACTGCGCGCTTGATGAGTCCGACCAAAGTTCCAGCTGGGGCAACTTCAATTGCGCCAGTTACTCCCTTGTCAGCAAGAGTCTGCATGCAGAGGTCCCAGCGCACTGGGTTTGCAATCTGGTTGACGATGCGGTCGAGAATCTCGCGACCATTTGAAATTACTGCACCATCTTTATTAGAGAGCACTCCAACGGTGGCATCTTCAACCTGCATTGATGAAGCAAGTGCACGCATCGGCTCGACTGCAGGTTGCATATAAGACGTATGGAATGCACCTGCCACTGCCAGTGCACGAACTCGCGCACCTTCCGGTGCTAGGGCAGCTAGAGCAGTGAGGTCACCGGCCGCAACAATCTGTCCGCCCCCATTGTCATTTGCTGCAACTAATCCTGCATCTGCAATCGCCTTCAAAACAACGTCGCGATCTCCGCCGAGAACAGCTGACATGCCTGCTGGTGCAAGAGCTGCTGCCTTTGCCATCTCAACTCCGCGAGTACGTACTAGTTTCATCGCATCTAAAGGAGTGAGTACTCCTGCAATTGCAGCAGCGGTAATTTCTCCCACTGAGTGACCTGCCACGAATGAAAATTTTCCAGAAAAATTGAGTGCGCGTGCACTGAGCAGACCAGCAGCAACAATCAGCGGTTGCGCATGGGCAGTGTCTTTGATTTCGTCAGCATCCGCATGAACTCCGAGATGTACGAGATCGAGGCCGATTGCATCCGACCATTGAACGAGCAACGCTTTGGCTTCGGGATCTTCAATCCAAGGAGCGAGCATTCCTGGTGTCTGTGCACCTTGACCGGGGGCGATGATTACTAACACTTGAGAAATATATTCTCTCGTGTCACATACCGACTAGTACCAGCTCAGTTATTCAGGAATTAATGTCGTGTTACGAGCCACACTTGAGCACAATGTGCTGCAACTGAAACCTTTACTTCCGGTTGCTGAATCTGCGGTTCGTGCAAAGTTACAGGAGAAGCTGCATCAAAGATGCGGCGATAACTTGTTCCCCATTGTGCATTCGGTAAAGTAAAGAGAGTCTCTTGCGTTGAAGAGTTGAGTAATAAAAGAAGTCCGCGATCAGGACCCGCATCGATAAATACTGTCAGGCTGCGCTTATCACCGTCGCCCCAGTGCTCATCTGTCATCTCATTGCCACCGAGACTAAACCAAGCAATATCTTTACGTTGAGTTCCAAAGTCGACGCGACCGGTAAAGAACTCTGCCGCGATATCGGCCAGGTAAGTCTTTCGAATACGCGCGAGCTCTGCGATCGCTTCGCGCATATCAAGTTCGTCATCGGTGAGATCCCACTTATTTGCCCAACCTCCCATAAATGTTTCAGGCGAATCGGGGATATCAACATGCATATCGCGTGGCATTGAATAAGTGTTGTTAGAGCCATTTTGGGTGCGAGATATTTCATCGCCCATGGTGATCATTGGTACACCTGCAGATAACATCAAAGTTGCCATGATGGATTTCTTCAACGAATGACGATGCTTATTGATTTCTGGGTCATCGGTGGGGCCTTCAACACCTAAGTTCCAGGTTCGATTATCGTTAGACCCATCGCGATTATCTTCTTGATTTGGCTCATTGTGCTTTTCTGCATACATCACCAAGTCGGCGAGGCTAAAACCATCGTGGGCGGTTACAAAGTTAATTGAGGATGTTGGACCTCGGTAGTAAAAGACATCGGAAGATCCGCTGATACCGGCAGCAAGATCTGAGACTCCTTCGCCATATCCACGTGCAAGGTCGCCCAACCAGAACTGGCGGACTGAGTCGCGATAGCGA
>NZ_JBJTMK010000075.1:0-3917 GCF_046070465.1 Candidatus Planktophila sp.
ATTAAGGCCCGCGCAGCTCTTGCCAATGCGCTCTTCTAAATGAACACCTCAACTGGCCTTTCTCATCAGAGTGAAAAGAAGCTACTTCACGCGCTCTTCTTTTCACTCTGATGAGAAAGGCCAGTTGAGGTGTTCATTTAGAAGAGCGCATTGGCAAGAGCTGCGCGGGCCTTAATAACTCGAGGGTCTGCTGAATCAACGAGAGCAAAGAGCTCCAATAAACGATCTTTAACGCGCTTTTGTTCATCTCCTGATAACACTGAGATAAGCCGCAATAATCTCTTGAACCCTTGTTCAAGATCGCCCTGCATTACTTCAATATCAGCACATTGCATCTGAATCTGAACATCATCAGGATGTTCAATGGCGCTCTGCATGATTGCTGCAGCATCCACGCCATCCGTGCGGATAAGAAGTTGAACTTGAGCCAATCCGACTTTGCCGTATTGATCGTTGGGTTTCCGTGCTAACAACGCTTTATAGGCAACTTCTGCTGCTGCAAAATCTCCACGATCGATTGCAGCAAGTGCTTCATCTTCCTCAGGCTCTGCTTGTTCGACAGGCGCTTCACCAATACCTTGTTGCGCGGCAAGAGTCAGAATCTTGTTGATTACTTCGCGAAGTTGAGTCTCATTAAGGGCTTGCTCAACAAATGGGATTGGCTGTTCTGCAATAAAGACGAGCCCATACGGCACTGTGCGAGTCTGAAGCGCCTGAGCAACTTGTGGCTGCTCATCAATATTGACGCGAGCAAGTACCCAGCTTCCTTGATCGGCGAGTGCCAACTTTCCAAGCACTTTCAACATCTCAATTGATTCTGCTGATCGTGGTGACCAGCAGAGAACGACGACTGATTTCTGTGCAGACATCGGCAGAAATTCTGAAGTGAGATTTGCTGCATTGATTTCAAGTCCTGGCATTGGTCCAGAAGAATCTACCGGTGGCTTACCTAAACCGCTGAGATCGTAGGCACGTCCAAAATTTGGGGGCATGGTCATTGCGCATCTTCTTTCACAACATCGACACCAGAGTCGCGACGGAACGGGAGAATTTCATTGACATAGGACTGTGCGGCAAATTCAAGACCTACATCATGCCCTGCCTTTTCGCTGAGGTACCAGCGGTGTTCCAGCGCTTCATGGAAGAACTGAGCAACTTCAATACGTCCCTGAAGGTCTTGCGGAATGAGGGCGACAGTTGGATTAAATACCTCTTCGAGCCAACGTCGTGCAGAGTCATGCACGGGTGGCTTGGGAGATTTCTCGCGACCGCGGAAGCGGTCAAATGATGCCAGCAGACGCTTTGCCTGAAGCTCTTCCGTCTCAAGTCCCATCAATTCGCGCAGGCGATTCTTGTGATAACCCGCAGCAACTAGCTTGGGTTGGAAGTACAACTTTCCTGAATCTTCGTTGCCATCTTCAAGCTGCACTGAAACCTCTTCAACCGCGAAGCCAAGGTCATGCAATTGACGCATCGCACGTTCGACAGCGTGGCGATCTTTAGGATCAAGTACCTGGCGTTCTTTCAGCGCTGCCCATAGTCGGTGATAGCGCTTAATCAATGCGTTACTTGCGCGGATTGGATCCATGCCTGCGTAGAGAACTCCTGAGAGCGCGAGATCTTCAAGCTCTGCGGCAACATTAAAGTGTGCGATTTCGAGATCGTGCTCGCGTTGACCGTCTGAAAGTGAACGCTGAAACTCTCCTGTTTCGGCATCGACAAGATATGCAGCGAAACCTTCTGCATCGCGGCGGAATAAAGTATTAGAGAGCGAGCAGTCGCCCCACCAGAAGCCAAGGAGGTGGAGGCGTACGAGAAGAAGTGCCAATGCATTAGCCATCAAAGTGACATCCTCAGCGGTGACATCTCTACCGCTGAGCAGAACTCGATAAGGAAGTGAGTACGGCAAGAAACGTGTCACAAGCGCACAAGGGAGTTCTTCTCCATCGTTATCTGTTCTGCCTTCCACCACAGCAACCGACTGCACACTGGGTGCATCAAGTTGCTTAAGTTCACGCAGAATTTTGTATTCGCGATTAGCAAATTCTGAGACAGTCTCTTTAACTGCATACACCTCTGAATCTGGGTCATTAGTGGATCGCACCAACCGCACGATGTGCCTCGAGATACCGCGCTTTTCAGTCAGGTGAGGATCTTCAGGCCACAGTTCGAGGCTCTGGTTCCATGGCAGGCCAGAGACAGCTGCGATTTCTTCGCCGACTCCAGTAATCCTCAACGCCATGGCGACATTCTCTCAGACTTCATTCGTACATCCCTTGCCTTTACAATTAACTATGACTATTTCAGAGCGAATCGGGAGCCGAATTCCAAAGAAATCATCGAAAAAAGAGGCACCAGTCACACCCCACTATGGCGATGCTGGCGCACCAATCGATCGAGGTCACCCCTTCTACTTCGGCTTTGTGGCAACCATGGGCGCGCTCTCGGCCTTTGTCCTCTTGCGTGCACTGGCAAGTGCCAGCCAAGTTTTTGTCTTAATTCTCATCGCTCTATTCCTTGCAACCGGTCTTAACCCTGCCGTTGAGGCAATTCGCCGTCGCGGTGCTTCGCGCACAACTGCAGTAGCGATCATCTTTATCTCTGTTTTGAGCTTAGTCGGAATCTTCCTTGCACTCGTCGTGCCGCCTCTGGTTCGTCAAACTACACACCTCATTGAAATTGCACCGTCACTTCTGCAGGATCTCAAGAACAATCCAACAATCGCAGACCTCAATAGCCACTATGCATTTATTGATACTCTGCAGAAAAAGCTCGCCAGTATTTCATCTGATGGAACGCTCATCATCACTGCATTCGGTGGTGTGATTGGTGTTGGAAAGACAGTTCTCTCTGGAACATTCACAGGGCTGACTATTTTGGTTTTGACTCTCTACTTCATCACATCACTGCCTGAAGCAACTGCGATTGGCCTCAAGCTTGTACCTGCAAGCCGTCGCCCGCGAGTCTCACTACTTGTAGACGCAGTCATTGCTCGCGTAGGCGCGTTTGTCGGAAGTCAGATTTTGATCTCTTTTTTCGCATCAATTTTCGTCACAATCTTGTCGCTCATCCTTGGCTTACCTTCTCCTATCGCAATTGGAATCATCGTCTTTGTCTGCGGACTTGTGCCGCTGATTGGACACTTTTTAGGGTGTGGAATTGTCACTCTTATTGCAGCAACACAATCTGTGGCGATAGGAGTGATCGCCTTCATCTCATACGTGGTCTATGTACAGATTGAAAATTACGTTGTAACTCCGAAAATTATGAAGCGCACTTTGGCACTTCCTGGCGCTGTCACCATCATCGCAGCCCTCATCGGAACATCTTTACTGGGACTCGTCGGCGGTCTATTGGCAGTACCAGTAGCAGCCTCAGTCATTCTCATTCTTGAAGAAGTTGTCTTTCCTCGCGCAGAGCAGAATTAAATCTCAAGCTCTGTAGGAAGCGGCAGCCTTGAGGGCGCGATAATACGAGTAATTTCGCTGAGTACTCGGTGAACATAAGGCTCTCCAACCCAGAGATGTTTTGCTCCATCGACGGCAATAAGTTCTAGCTGAGGAATAACAGCAAATCTCTTCCGAGCTTCATCTGGCTTGAGGTAATCATCATGTTCGGGAATAAGTGCTGTGATAGGACGACCATCATGCGCCCAGAATTGAAGATCGCTTTCTTCTACCTTCATCAGCGGTGGACTTAAGAGTATTAATCCTTTGATGCGTGGATCGCGTGCATGACAGAGAGCGAGTTCTGTACCAAACGACCAACCTACGATCCAGAGCTCTGCAACTTTAAGAACATCGAAGCAGTAATTAATAGCTGCTTGCACATCATATTTTTCAGCTTTGCCCCCGTCATAAGTACCTGTGCTCGAACCAGCTTCGCTTGAGGGTCCGCGAGTATTGAATCGAACAATC
>NZ_JBJTMK010000076.1:0-6590 GCF_046070465.1 Candidatus Planktophila sp.
GAAGGCATGGTCGGAGAAGAAGAAGGATCTCTCGTGATTCTCAATCCTTCATATGAACTTGTAATTCAATAAGCTCTCATTATTTATCTTTAAAGAAATCTGTTAGTAGTTCTGCACACTCTTTTTCAAGAACTCCTGCAGCGACTTCGACTTTAAAGATTGAACGCGGATCTCTCAGTACGTCCCACACAGATCCGACTGCTCCGGCTTTTTCATCCCATGCCCCGAAAATAACTTTTGAGATTCGCGATTGGGCGATAGCCCCTGCACACATGGCGCAAGGTTCGAGAGTCACAATCAAAGTGCATCCATCAAGGCGAGACTTTTGTAGACGCGTCGCTGCATTACGAATTGCAACAATTTCCGCGTGGGCAGTGGGATCGTAATTTGCTTCGCGTTCGTTAAAGCCTTTACCGATAACAACCCCGTCGCCATTGATAACGATTGCGCCGACAGGTATATCACCCGACTGCGGTGCGATACGCGCCACATCAAGGGCTAAGCGCATTAGCTCTTCGTTATTCTGCATAGCCAGACTTTATCGGTATGGTTGGAGCCATGAAAGTACATGTCGCCAATCATCCGCTTATCTCTCATAAATTAACTGTTCTTCGCGATGAGCGCACAGATTCGCCAACTTTCCGACGTCTCGTTGAAGAGCTCGTCACACTTCTTGCATACGAAGCAACTCGTGATGTGAAAACTCATTCAGTAAAGATTAAGACACCCGTTACTGAAACATCTGGTTTAAAGATGGCAGATCCTCGCCCTGTAGTTGTTCCGATCTTGCGCGCAGGTCTTGGAATGCTTGAAGGAATGACCAAGCTTCTGCCTACTGCACAAGTTGGCTTCCTCGGCATGGTTCGCGATGAGAAGACACTTCAGGCAAGCACCTATGCAAATCGTCTCCCTGAAAACCTCGCTGGTCGTCAATGTTTTGTGCTTGATCCAATGCTTGCAACCGGTGGAACTCTTGTTGCTGCCTTCAACTATTTGATTGAGCGCGGTGCAACAGAGATCACTGCAATCTGCCTCCTTGCCGCTCCTGAAGGAATCAAGGTTGTTGAAGATGCATTTAAGGATTCTGGTGTTCCGATTACTTTGGTTACAGGGTCACTTGATGAGAAGCTCAATGAGCACGGATACATCGTCCCTGGCCTGGGTGATGCAGGAGATCGTCTCTACGGAGTCGTGTGATGGCATCTACTTCTCCCGGATACGGAATCACAATCCGCGTCGAAGGCGCACCTGAACTTCAGCCTGTAGCTCTCGTGACTGCAATTGTCACAAGCGCTGGCGCAACAATTACCGCTCTCGATGTTGTTGAATCTCATTTGGATCGAGTCGTTGTAGACATTACCTGCGACACTGTTGATAAAGATCATGCTCAGGAAATCAATCAGGCTCTCGCAGCGCATGCTGGTCTAACCGTTCGCAAGGTAAGTGATCGCACCTTCTTGCTCCACCTCGGTGGCAAGCTTGAAATTAACTCCAAAGTTCCATTGAAGACTCGCGATGACCTCTCTCGCGCATACACACCGGGCGTTGCACGCATCTGCCAGGCAATTGTCGATGACCCCTCCGATGTGCGTCGCTTAACGATGAAGCGCAATACAGTCGCCGTAGTTACCGATGGATCTGCAGTGCTGGGCCTTGGAAATATCGGTCCGGCAGCAGCCTTGCCTGTGATGGAAGGTAAAGCAGTTCTCTTTAAACGCTTTGCAGATATTGATGCCTGGCCAGTCTGCCTCGATACTCAAGATGTCGATGAAATTGTTCGCACCGTCCAGTTAATCGCACCTGTATATGGTGGAATCAATCTTGAAGATATCTCAGCGCCTCGCTGCTTTGAGGTAGAAGCGCGACTTCGTGAACTCTTAGACATCCCTGTCTTCCATGACGATCAACACGGCACAGCAATAGTTGTTCTCGCTGCACTTCGTAACTCATTGAAACTTGTAAACAAGTCCATCGGTGATGTGAAGATCGTGATGAGCGGAGCAGGAGCTGCTGGTACAGCTATCGCTCGCTTACTCGTTCTCAGTGGTGTCACCAACATCGTCGCATTCGATAAGGATGGCGTCATCTGCAAGAGCTCCCCTGGCGAAAACGATATGCGTCGCTGGTTTATCGATAACTCAAATCGCGATAACTTCCAAGGCGATATCCACCAGGCGATGGCGGGTGCCGATGTCTTCATCGGCGTCAGCGCACCAGATGTCATCTCTGAGGCCGATGTTGCTTCAATGGCGCCAGGTTCGATTGTCTTTGCTCTTGCGAATCCAAATCCTGAAATTGATCCAGCAATTGCTCGTAAGTACGCAACAGTTGTTGCAACCGGTCGAAGCGATCAGCCAAATCAGATTAATAACGTGCTCGCTTTCCCAGGAATCTTCCGCGGTCTGCTCGATGCAGGTGTCAGCAAGATTGAAGATGAGCTTCTCGTGGCGGCGGCAGAAGCAGTAGCCGATTGCGTCTCATCATCACAGCTCAACGCATCATTTATCGTGCCTAGTGTCTTTGACCCTCAGGTCGTTTCAAAGGTTGCAGCAGCTGTAAAGAAGATTTCTCGTCAAGGATGAGTGCTTACGCAGCATCTTTTGATGCGCAATTAATGAACTTGGCTCCATTCCTTCTCTATCTCATCATCGGTGTCATCGTCTTCGTTGAAACTGGGCTTCTCTTTGGCTTCTTTCTCCCTGGAGATTCCATACTCTTTAGCGCTGGGCTAGTTGCTGCTGCCCATGGAAATATCAATATCGCCGTTCTGGTGACTGTCATTGTTGCTGCTGCCTTTTTTGGCGATCAAGTGGGGTTTGTCATCGGACGCGTAATCGGACGCCCATATTTGGATAAACGTAAGTCCCCTCGCATTAAGTCCATGATTGTTAATGCAGAGAAGTTCTACGAACACACAGGCTGGTGGGCAGTTGTCGCTGCACGATTCTTCCCGTGGATTCGTACCTTCGTACCACCTATCGCAGGCGCATCGATGATGAATTACTACAAATTCTTATCTGCAAATATCCTCGGAGCAATCCTCTGGGGAGCTGGAATCACGCTTGCTGGTTTCTACGCGCACTCACTGCCGATTGTGAAGACCTCTTCTTACGCGATAGCGGCCTTCTTTATTATTGCTTCTGCGGTTTCCGCGACTGTGAATTATTTACGCCGCCCACGATAACCCCAAGATAAGTCATCGCAATTCCGGTGACTAAGTACCAGCTGACGTGAACACCATCTGTTGGTGACAGTAAATCGATCATCAAAGAACCCAGCAAATTTCCACCCACGCTAAAGAGCGTGAAGGTTAATACCCCTAGATGCTGAACAATCTTTGAGGTGAATGCAATATAGATAACGCCGATAACTCCGCCGGTATAAATCCACCAAGGCCCAGCAGGCAGTGCAGTTAACTTTGTATCGCCGAAGATAATAAGTAGAAGTAGGAAAATGCAGAGGAACGTTGTTCCCATGATGAAATTAAGGAACGAAGTGGTGTAGCTCTGATGCGAATGTTCGTTAATCTGCCCATTGAGAGCACGTTGCACACCCACTACTGCACCGGCAATTCCAGCTAAGAAGACTGCGAAGAGAGCCAAGTTCGCAGCTTCAATGCGATCGTAGACCGAGATAAATACTGCCAAAACGGTAAAGGCTGCCGCAGCCGAACGACGGACAGTGATGTGCTTCTTCCCCCCACCGGTTATTCCCAGGCGGTCGACGAGAAGTGAAGCTGCGGTTTGTCCGGCGATGGAGGCAACAGAGTAAATAGCCACGCCTATTACAGGCACTACGTGGGTTTGTATGGCGACGAAGGTTCCACCGAGAGCGCCGGCAAAGAGGGTCCACTGAGGGAGCTCACGACGTGAAACTGCGCCGCGGAGATTGCGAGCGCCTTCCTTAATTGCTGGCGAGAAGATTGCAATGATGGCAATGATGAAAAGTCCGGATCCAAATGAGATGAGCGCTGCCTCAACTCCATTATTAAGTCGATGCGATAGCTCGCCATTGGCACGCGCTTGCAAAGCAATCATGACACCGGAAATAGTTGCGAGGATATCTAATCGTTGGTTCTCTTTTGAAGTCATTTTTATCCCTCAAGTGCAAGAGTGATCGATAGCCACTCTTCTTCTCTCGTTGCCAGTTCTGCCTCAACTGCAGCAAGGGCTGCTGTGATATCTAAAAAGTTTTCCGGCGTAGCTGATTCAAGTTCATTGGTTAAGCGAATTACTTCAGCCTTGCCCTTTTCAATCTGTCGCTCAACTCGAGTCAGATCTTTCTTGAGTTGACGTTCTTCTGCAGCGCTGGAAGTTTTAGCTTTTCCAGATGGATTCTGGACGGGGGTATTTTGACGGTGGCGAAGTTCGAGATATTCGTCAACACCACGAGGGAGATCGCGAAGCTGCAAATCACCAAGTAATCCAACAAAGCGATCACAGACTCTTTCGAGGAAGTAACGGTCGTGGGAAACAACTAGCAAAGTTCCACCGAAGCTATCGAGTAGATCCTCAAGCTCCGTTAATGTCTCAATATCGAAATCGTTTGTCGGTTCATCGAGCATCAAAACATTTGGTGCATCCATCAGTAATCGAGTTAACTGCAAGCGACGACGTTCACCACCTGATAAATCGCCCACCGGAGTCCACTGTCCATCGCGGTCAAAACCAAGTCGTTCACAGAGTTGCGATGCAGAGAGAGTCTTGCCTTTACCGAGTTCTACAAACTGAGCTACCTTTTCAACGGCTTCAAGTACGCGCCACGTTGGGTCTAGCTCATCGAGATGCTGCGTAAGAAAGGCTATTTTCACTGTTATTCCAGTAGTGAGCTTTCCTGCAGCGGGCTGTAGCTCGCTAGCAAGTACACGCATCAGAGTGCTTTTACCGGCACCGTTAATTCCAACGATTCCAATTCGGTCACCTGGTCCAATATTCCAGGTCAAGTTCGAGAGCAGCTCTTTATCTCCAGCCTTGACCTGCATATCTTTCGTCTCTAAAACAGTTTTGCCTAAACGGTTGAGTGCAAACTTAAGAAGCTCACTTCCGTCACGTGGCGCAGGCTCTGCTGGAATCAATCCATTGGCTGCATCGACTCGGAACTTAGGCTTAGTTGTTCGTGCTGGTGCACCACGTCGTAACCAAGCGAGTTCTTTACGAATCAAGTTATTGCGGCGTGCCTCCGAAGCTGCCGCCTGACGTGCGCGCTCGGCTTTTGCAAGAACGAAGGCTGAATAGCCCCCGTCATACTCTTCAACAGCACCTTGCACGACTTCCCATGTTCGATCCGTTATTTCATCTAAGAACCAACGATCGTGAGTAACAACTAAAACCGCTAGATCAGTGCGCTTCTTTAAATGTGCCGCCAGCCATGCAACACCTTCAACATCGAGGTGGTTTGTTGGTTCATCGAGAAGTACAAGTTGAATATCGTCAATGAGAAGTTTTGCTAAACCGACTCGACGCTTCTCTCCACCAGAGAGATTGCCAAATGTTCTTTCAAAGAGGTGATCATCAAAGCCGCCGAAGAGCCCTGTGAAGATTTCACGGATGCGAGCATCTCCAGCCCACTCATGTTTTTCGCGATCTCCTAATACAACCTCGCCTACAGTAGATGTGGGGTCCGCCTTATCAATCTGTGCCAGGTAGCCAATATTGGTTGCATTGGATTTTGTAACGCGTCCAGCATCTGGTGACTCTTCCCCGGTAATGATGCGCATCAAAGTGCTCTTGCCGGCGCCATTGCGTCCGACGATTCCGATACGTTCGCCCTCTGAAATTCCAAGGGAGACCTTGACGAGAAGTGGGCGAATATCAAAGGCTTTAGAGACCTCTTCGATATTAACAAGATTGCGCGCCACGGTAGGAGAGCGTACCTTTTCGCCATGAAGGTTACTGACCGCGAATACGCCCTCGAACTCGATAAGAACGATCTATTGGCTCATTTCAAGAGTCGATTCGTTATTACCGATCCGGATCTCTGCTATCTCGATGGCAATTCATTGGGCCGACTACCCCATGACACGGTAAAGGCAGTCAACGACTTCCTCACCCACGAATGGGGACGTGAAGTTGTGACGGGCTGGAGCCACTGGGTCGATGAGGCGCAACCGGCAGGTGACCTCCTCGGTCGCTCTGTCCTTGGTGCAGCCGCTGGCCAGGTCTTGGTCTGCGATACAACCTCAGTTAACTTCTATCAGCTCTGTCTTGCAGCAATTAACTCTCGTCCAGGTCGCAAAACAATTATCACCGACGCAGCGAACTTCCCCACTGATCGATACATATTGGATGGAATTGCAAAGCAACTCGGACTCAACTTGGTAATTATCGATAACGAAGATCCTGCAGTATCCGACAATGAACGAATCACTGTAGACATTCTCAAGCCATACATGAGCGAAGATGTTGCTCTCGTTACCTTTGAAGTAATTCAATATCGCTCTGGTGCTCGCAATGACATCAAATCAATCACTGATTTCGTCCGTTCTTTTGGCGCATGGGTGGTCTGGGATGCAAGCCATGCTGCAGGCGCGATTGAGATGAATTTTGATGACAATGGCGTTGATCTTGCAGTGGGTTGCACATATAAGTACG
>NZ_JBJTMK010000077.1:0-2806 GCF_046070465.1 Candidatus Planktophila sp.
CAGCGACCGATCCATTCGGTAACGCTCGCTTTGGTTTCGAAGGCGCTTCAGAGATCAACCGTAAGGATTTCGGTCTTACCTGGAACGCAGCTCTTGAGACAGGCGGAATTCTCGTCTCTGAGAACATCAAGCTTGAGTTCGAAATCTCAGCCATCCAAGCTAAGTAATTAAAAAGTAATCACTTAAAAGAAAGGCCTCGCAGATAATTGCGAGGCCTTTCTTCATTCCCCTACGATTCAACCATGCCTAAAAGCGGAGACCGTGAAGCCTACTTCCCTCTCATTGAGAAGAAGTATGGTGAGAAGATGGCTTACTGGTTTAAAGTCATGAAGCAGCTAGAGGGCGAGAAGTACCCGGTTCAGGTTGCACACCTCAAAGAAAATTATGGATTTTCTCAGGCACATGCCAACGCTCTTGTGATGTATTCACGGGGATCCGAAAGCTCCAAGCGCTTTGAGACACCTGCCCAGTACTACAAGACAATTGATGCAACACAAGCAAAGACCATTAAAGCGATATTTAAAGCCATTCAAAGTAAGTACCCTGAACTAGAACTCGTTATTGCATGGAACCAACCGATGCTTAAATTAGAGAAGAGTTATCTCTTTGGGTGCTCGACAGCCACGCATCACATTCTGATTGCTCCATGGAATCAGAATGTATTAAAGAAGTACACTCCGAAATTCAAGGATTTTAAGGTTAATAAGAAGACTATTGCACTTCCCAATGACTGGAAAGTCGATGCCAAACTTCTTCAAGCGATGATGAAAGATTCCATCGCAGCCCTTTAACGTTCTGCCATCTGTTTAAGGCGCTCTTTGATTATTTTCTTCAGAAGTGTTTTAGGGAATGGCTTTTCCTTTTCAAAATGAATCGAGCCCTTGGTTTGTGTGTACTTTGCCAGCTCGTCTTTAAGAACTACTCCCATTGATCCGCTGTAAGGGAAGATGCTGTTGTGGTTCCTCCAGCCATCGAAGCCAATTACTCCTTTACCTTTGATTGCAAAAGTGGGAATTCCATACTTAATAACTTCATCTGCCTCAGGCAGAATCTCAGCAATCGTTACACGAACAACCTGAAGTGCATCGCGCTGGGGCTTATCAAACTTCTTGAGATGCGCGGTTACTTCAGCTTTGCTCATGAACGATTAACTTCAATCATGTCACCATTTGCATCCGAAGCAGTTACCTTCACGGTAATCCCTTCAACAGTCACTGATTCACCATTTGCACGAGGCGCTTCAAGATAGCGAGGATCAGTTTTCACGTTGGATGGGAAAACCTTTACTGGACCCATTCCTGATTGAATAGATGAATCAACAAGATATACAAGGGCACCAGACTTCTTCATGGCGCCATCGATGCCCAGCGCGCGGCGAGATTCGACAACAAGCGCCTTGGTTTGAGAAATCGGCACAATAACTGCCTTCAACCCACCCGTTGACTCAACAGGTGTAATTGTTTGCGTAGTTGTTGGAGTGCTGAGGCACCTCACCTGATCATCTGAAATCCAGCCCAAGTTCCAACGCTCGAAAGCAAGGAGGCTTGGGGAGTTGCTATCAAAGCTGCTGTAACCCATGTAGCTGAATTCACCTGTGAATCGGAATCCGTCATAACGATTGGATTGATCCTCTTGAGTTGCTGCATAGAGATCAACAAGTCCCATGCTGTGGGAGATTTCGTGATTGAGCCAGATCGATTTCCAGTTGTTGAGGTCATAGGCAGATGTAGCTCCATTAGATATGTAGCGACCATCCAGAAATATGCCATTTCCTCTAATCGCGGAGAAAGCTGGCCCTGAATACCCCATGCCTTCTGCATCAGGGTTTGCAAGAATGACAAGGCTGTCGGTCTTGCTGAAATCTACTTCTGCATCAGCTAGCTTTGCTGCTTCGAGAATGTAGGCGCGTTGCTTTTCAAATGTCCAACCACCGGCAACATAGTCAGATGACTTCTTGCTCATGCGATACCACTTCAACGGTGGCGTCATCGAGTAGTTAGCTTTCCCGTATGACATCTCTTTAAAAGTTTCAGTTGCTGGAGAAATCTTTGCAAATGCCTCTGTAGGAGTTAGCTTGGCGGGGGCATCTGGGAAGTCGACAAGAATCACGGTTACATTGATATCTCCGAGAACCTTGGATCGTTCGGAGATTCGAGGCCATCCACCAATGGATACATCCCCACGACCATCGGCTACTGGCAACTTACACGCTGCAAGTAGATCTACCTTTGCAGGTGTTGCTGCCGCAGCATTAGAGACTTTTGTACCTTTATCCCACAACATCTTTTTTCCACTTTTAACGCAGGTGAACTTTGTGCCAGCAACGATGGTTGACTGACCTACCTTTGAGCAAGCTGTGCCTGCTTTAACGGCAGCTTCTGCTGTTGGAAGTGATGTGGCTATGAGAGTAAGAGCGGCTATGGCGACGAGGCTACGTTTCATTGGGAAATCGTAAGAGAAATGTCACTACTTTCAAGAGGCTCTTGGAAAGCAACACTGCTAATCTCAGGGCTACACGAAGGATTGCGAGGAGATATGGGACCAAAAATCGACGCACCCTCAATTCTCGAGCAACGAGAGATGCGCCAGCGACAGTTAGCGGATGCGGCCCTCTCGCTTGCAATCTCTGGGGGAGTCGAGGCAGTTACGGTCTCTGCAGTCTCCAAAGCTGCAGGAATGTCTCGCTCATCTTTCTATGAATATTTCTCATCGTCTGCAGATTTGGTATCTGATCTAGTTCTCGAGGAACTTGAACTTTATCGAGCCAGATTGCAGGCAGCAATTAAAGATGCAGAAGATCCACTCG
>NZ_JBJTMK010000078.1:0-3307 GCF_046070465.1 Candidatus Planktophila sp.
ATCCAAGTACGCGAGTCGAATCTTTAAGCGCTTGTTTAGATTTGATGGTTCCGTAGGTAATGATCTGAGCAACTCGATCTTCACCGTACTTCTCTGTTGCATAACGAATCATTTCAGAGCGTCGACGTTCGTCGAAGTCCAAGTCGATATCGGGCATGGAGATACGTTCTGGATTCAAGAATCGCTCGAACAAGAGTCCGTGTTCGATTGGGTCGAGCCCTGTAATACCAAGTGCGTATGCAACAAGTGAACCTGCTGCGGATCCACGACCAGGCCCAACACGAATCCCAACTTTTCGTGCATGGTTACAGAGGTCGGCAACTACAAGGAAGTAACCAGGGAACCCCATCGTGATCATCACGCCGAGTTCGTACTCCAACCTATTTTTATGCTCTTCCGTGATTCGGTCGCCAAGTTTTTCAGCCAGGCCACGCATGGACTCTGAACGCAGCCATGAATCTTCTGTCTCGCCCTTGGGGACATCAAAGCGCGGCATGAGATTTTCACCTTCGCGCAGCGTGACGTTGCAACGCTCTGCAATCAACAATGTGTTATCGCATGCCTCAGGAGTCTCTTTAAAGAGTTCGCGCATCTGTGCTGCAGTTTTGACATAGAACTCAGAGTTATCGAATTTAAATCGCTTTGGATCTGCCAATGTAGAGCCAGATTGAACACAGAGCAGCGCAGCGTGCGCATCTGCATCTTCATGGTGTGTGTAGTGCAGATCATTGGTAGCAAGAAGTGGAAGTTTGAGATCTTTACCAAGCTTCATCAAATCTGCTTTGACGCGATTCTCAATCTCAATGTCGTGATCCATGAGTTCAAGGAAGAAGTTGGTGGCGCCGAAGATATCTCGGTAATCGCTTGCTGCGCGGAGCGCCTCCTTATATTTGCCCATGCGGAGACGAGTTTGAATTTCTCCACCAGGGCAACCAGTTGTTGCAATGAGTCCATCGGCATATTTGCTTAGGAGCTCGCGATCCATACGTGGCTTGTAGTAATAACCTTCGAGTGAGGCCAATGATGAAAGTCTGAAGAGATTTCCGAGGCCTTGATTGTTTTCAGCCAAGATTGTCATGTGGGTATATGCGCCACCGCCAGAAACATCATCTTCGCCGCCATCGCCCCACTGGATGCGCTTCTTATCGTGGCGTGACTCTGGAGCTACATATGCTTCGATGCCGATAATGGGTTTAACACCGGCCTTTGTGGCCTGCTTATAAAAATCGAATGCACCGAAGACATTTCCGTGATCTGTCATTGCAATCGCTGGCATCTCTTGACGCGCTACCTCTTTAACGAGTTCGCTTACACGCGCGGCACCATCGAGCATCGAGTACTCAGTATGCACATGAAGATGTACAAACGAGTCTTGCGTCGATGCCCGTGAAGCTGATTGATCTTCAGATGACATTATGGGAGCACCTTATCCCGTTATGGCAGAACTGCCTCCGAAAGCAACGCCAGAGAAGCCTGAAGGTCAGGTGGATATGGAGCTGTAAGAACAAGTGCCTCGCCGCTGACCGGGTGGCTAAAGCGGAGCTCTAATGCGTGCAACCACGGTCTGCGCATCGCAAGTGATTTACCTAAGACTGGATCTGCGCCGTAGGTCGTATCCCCCACGAGTGGATGACCGAGCGCCGAGAAGTGCACACGAATCTGGTGCGTACGGCCTGTCTCAAGTTCCACTTTCACCATCGAGACCGAACGGTAGTACTCGATAACGTGGTAATGAGTAATGCTCTCTTTGCCATCTGCAACTACTGCAAAGCGATGATCTTGTGTGGGGTGGCGGTCGATAGGTGCATCGATGGTTCCCTCTGAAGGATCCATATGCCCCTGCACAAGTGCGTGATATGTCTTCTCGACATCGTGATCACGAAACATCTCTTTAAGTTTGAGATATGCGCGATCGGTCTTGGCAACAATCATCAATCCGCTTGTGCCGGCATCGAGGCGATGAACAATGCCCGCACGTTCTGCAGGTCCACTTGTCGAAATTGTGTAACCCGCTGCAAGGAGCGCTCCAATCACCGTTGGTCCAGTCCATCCTGGCGCAGGATGTGCAGCGCATCCGACCGGCTTATCTACGACAACGATTTCATCATCGTTATAGACAATTGTTAATCCTTCGAGTGGAGTCAAAGGAATGGGATCAGCGTTGATTTGCTCTGGCATCAGAACATCAATCATCTGCCCTGCGGTGACTCGCTCTGATTTCGATAAAGCTTTGCCATCACTGCGGATATCGCCATCTTCGAGTAATTTCACAATTGAAGTACGAGATAACCCAAGGACGCGAGTCAGCGCACTATCAATACGTTCGCCAGCGACGCCTTCCGGCACGATAAGCGTGCGGTGGTCTCTACTCATGAGATCCTGACTGTGATGTTGGGGAGATATTGCGAACAGTGAGAAGGATAGCGATTGTAGCTGCAATAGATATCGATGTATCTGCGATATTAAAGATCGGCCAATGGGGCAGTTCAATCCAGTCGATGACATGTCCATAGAGCAAGCCAGGCTCGCGGAAGATGCGATCGGTGAGATTGCCGAGGACTCCCCCAAGAACGAGACCAGCGACATATGTCCATCCGCTTGATGTGATGCGAGATGCGTAGCGCGCAATAAAGAGTGCGACAAAAATCGAGATTGAAGTGAAGATAATGGTGAAACCGGTCGCCATACTAAACGCAGCACCAGGATTACGAAGAAGTGTCAGCTGGAGAAATGAACCAATTACTTTGCGGGGCGATGACGAGAGATTAGCTATTGCCCAATTTTTGGTGAGGAAATCGAGCGCCCAAACAAAAGTGGCAAGTAAGAAGAGGCGCTGAACGAGTGAAGTTCGGCGCACCTTAGCGCCGCTCTTCTTTCTGCTTACAGATCATGCAGAGAGTTGCGCGAGGAAATACCTGTAAACGTGCTTTTCCAATTGGAGAGCCACATACTTCACAATTTCCATACGTCTTATTATCAATGCGACCGAGTGCGCGCTCTGTTTGAAGAACCATGTCACGTGCATTGTAAACAAGTGACATCTCGTGCTCGCGCTCGAAAGTCTTGGTTCCTGAATCTGCTTGATCATCGCCAGCACCATCACCCGCATCTGAAATGAGTTCATGCATCTCAGCTTCAACTGTTGCAAGCTCTGCTTGAAGTCGAAGGAGATCTTTTGAAAGTTCTGCGCGAATTGATTTCAATGCTGCCGCGCTCCATGCTGCTTCACCTTCGGCGGCTGTCACTGGGGTTGGCGCAGCCTTCAAAGGCTTAAGGGGCGCAACTTTCTTGCCACTCTTTACCGGGC
>NZ_JBJTMK010000079.1:0-3578 GCF_046070465.1 Candidatus Planktophila sp.
AGCGAGAGGATGATTGCTAAGTAGATAAGAAATGTTGCAGCGTCAATCCAGTACATCCATTGAAATGAACGCAATGAACCTTCTTGAATGATCAGTGAGCCGATCAGGCCACCAAGTCCGAGCCCCAGATTGAGCAACATAAAGTTAAGACCAAAAATCTTGGGCTTGGTCTCGGTGGCTTGATCGGCTCACTGATTATTCAAGAAGGATCTTTGCGATCATTTCAATGGATGTACTGGATTGACGCTGCAACATTTCTTATCTACTTAGCAATCATCCTCTCGCTCCACGGAGAAGGGCTAGATAGGTATGAACCCAAAGCTGATGAACCAGAGCAAGGAACCTATCGAGATTTGTTGAAGATTAAGCCCCTGGTATTACTCGGAACCGGAGGAATCATTCTCTTTACCTTTGGTTACGGAGTTATCCAAGCGGGAGTTCCAATTTTTGCAACGCAGTTCTTGGGGCTCTCACCTAAGTGGCTCGGATTAATTTTCGGAGTCAACACAATTGCAATCTTTACGCTGCAGCCACTCGTAATGCGCATTCTTGAACGGTATTCGAAGTACAACGCATTGATTGCAATAGGAATCATCTGGTCGGCGTCATGGATTTTTGTCGGAATCGCACCAGCACTTCCACTGGTGGCATCAGGACTCGCGCTATGCATGAGCCAATTAGTCTTTGCTATTGGCGAGATGGTTCAAGCGCCCGTCATTCCGACTCTTGCCAACGAGCTCGCGCCTGAACATATCCGCGGACGTGCAAATGCCTTTATGAGCCTGCAATGGAGCATCTCTGGAGTTGCAGGTCCTGCGATCACGGGGCTGATGTTGGGAGCAGACCAGCCAACTCTCTGGGTTGCATCCATGTTCCTTGGCTCCTTTCTGGCTATCCCGCTCTTTCTCGCGATGAAGAGGGCAGCGGTAGCGAGCGCTTAAAGGTCCAAACCGGGTAATTCGGACTTTTGGGGTTTCTTTTTTACTCGCTTTTTACTACCCTTGCCGGTCTGTACTCATGAGTTATCTCGGATTGCGGGATTGCTTGTGGATGGTCATAACCAGTGCGAATTATTTGCGATAAGGGGATTTACACGTGGCTGATGCAACCGTTGTTGAGAACGATGCAGTTGAGGTTGCTCAACGCACGCCCAAGCAGATTGCTTGGGGACGTTTCAAGCGCAACACAGTGGGTGTCTACGCAGGAATCGCCTCAATCTTCTTTATCACCGTTGGATTCTTTGCACCGATCATCACTCGCCTCGTAGGCGTCAACGCGAAAGATACCTATGACGGTGTGCTCGATGAGTTCGCGATGCCAATCGGCAAGTGGGGCGGAATGTCGCTCGCCCATCCACTGGGAATCGAGCCCGGAACCGGAAGAGATGTTTTTGCGCTCGCTCTCTACGGTGCTCGCACTTCATTTATCGTTGCCATCATCGCCACAGTGGGAACAATTTCAATCGGAATGTTGATCGGCATCGCAACTGGATATTTTAAAGGTCGAGTCGATTCCATCGTCGGCCGCTTCGCTGACTTCCTCCTCTCTTTCCCTGGCACATTCATGATCATCGCCTTGGCGATTCCAATGGTGGGTCGCGTTGAAGCAACAGGAATAGCTCATGGAAATGCAGCTCGAGTTGTTGTGCTCGTTATCTTCCTCATTTTCTTTGGCTGGACAGGTTTTTACCGTTTGGTTCGCTCCCAAGCGATGTCGATGCGTGAACGTGACTTCGTCATGGCCGCTCAAGCTATGGGCGCATCAAACTGGCGCATTATTGTCAAAGAGCTCCTTCCAAATCTCTGGCCTACCGCGATCGTCTTTGTCTCGCTCTCACTTCCAGGCTATATCGCAGCAGAGGCGACCTTCTCGTTTCTCGGTGTTGGTGTTCAAGCGCCGGATGCAACTTTTGGATTGATTCTCTCTGACGCGGTCAGCTACTGGAAGAACGATCCTGCCTACTTATTAATTCCATGTTTGATTCTTATCGCAATCGTGCTCTCACTCAACCTCTTGGGTGATGCAGTCCGCGATGCGCTCGATCCAAAGGCAAATAGATAGGAAAAAGGATTCCGTAGCGATACGGATGCTTCACAAGAAGAGAGGTCTCGCGAGTTTCTCTTGTGTGAAGGGCAGTAAGTCGAAACGCAACGGCGTTTTGATTCATCTCTATTAGGAGGACTAATGTCACGTTTGACATCACGTCGTCTTGTTGCAACAGCTACAGCTGCAATTCTTGCAGTTGGAACAGTTGCTACAGGTGCGGCTGCAAACGCAGCAGAGAAGCCAGTAACAGGCGGAACGCTGTATTTCATTACCCACGCTGAGCAGTTCGATCACATCGATCCAGCGCGTGTTTACACAGGTCGCGATATCGCGTTCCTTAACTCATTCCTCTACCGCAACCTTGTTTCATACAAGCCAGTTGCTGGTTCAGCAGGTTCATCACTCGTTGCAGACCTTGCAACAAACACTGGTGTTCCATCAAACGCTGCAAAGACATGGAAGTTCACACTTCGTTCAGGCATTACATGGGAAGACGGATCACCTGTCACCTGTGCTGATGTTGCATACGGAGTTTCTCGTCCATTCGCAGCTGATGTAATCACAGATGGTCCTCAGTACCTCGTACAGGCTCTTGATATTCCTAAGGATAAGGATGGCTCATCTGCATACAAGGGTCCTTACAAGAAGACCGGACAGGCACTTTTCGATAAGGCAGTTTCTTGCTCAGGTAACACAATTACCTTCCAGCTCAACCGCTCATTCGCAGACTTCAACTACGCACTTACCTACCCAGCTGGTGCACCAGTAAAGAAGTCAAAAGACACAGGCGACAAGTACGACCTTCGTCCATTTGCTAACGGTCCATACAAGATCGCTTCATACAAGATTGGCGATCAGCTAGAGCTCGTACGTAACCCTAAGTGGAAGAAGTCTTCTGACACAGTTCGTACACCTTACCCAGACAACATTGTTGTTCGTTTCGGTCTTGCAGAAGATGTTCGCGATGCGATCATGCTCGAAGATCAGATTCCTAACACAGCATCACTCGATGCACTTCAGCCAGCAAATACACGTGCATTCTTCGCAGATGCAACAAAGAAGAACCAGCGCTTCAACGTCTATGACCCATACGTTCGCTACGCATCAATGAACGTTTCAAAGGGCCACATGGATTGTTTGGATGTCCGTAAGGCTGTCTTCTTTGCTATCAACACCCAAGTTCTTATCGACCTATCAGGTGGATCGATCTTCTACGGCGACCCAGGAGATAACCCTGTAAAGCCAGTTCTCGGTCTTGACTACAAGAAGACAACAGGCAACATCCACGATCCAAACTGGAAGATCACTGGAAATGCTGATTACGCAAAGTCATTGCTTGAAAAGGCAAAGACCTCTTGCCCAGATGCATATGCTCGCGCAACTGCAGCTGACAAGGGAATCATCTGGGATATCGCACAATCAGCGACAAACCAGAAGGCATCAGTATTGATTCAGGATGCAACAAAGGCAGCTGGAATCAACTTGAAGTTCAACTTCATTCCATCAGGTCAGTACTACTCAACAGTGATGAA
>NZ_JBJTMK010000080.1:0-2978 GCF_046070465.1 Candidatus Planktophila sp.
GCTGCATCAGTTCGCGAATTCGGAGTTGATCGGGACCGATGCCATCGATAGGGCTGATTGCTCCACCCAAGACGTGATACTTGCCGCGGAATTCGCGAGTGCGCTCAATGGCGATGACATCTTTGGACTCTTCAACGACACAAATCTTCGATGGATCGCGACGTGGGTCGCGGCAGATGCGGCACTGAGTTTCCTCCGAAACGTTTCCACATTCAGTACAGAACTTCACGCGATCTTTAACTGTGCGAACTGCTTCGACTAATGAATTAGCAATCTCTTCATCTGATTGCAGGATATGGAAAGCAATACGTTGAGCTGACTTTGGTCCGATACCTGGCAAGCGACCCAGGGCATCAATCAGATCTTGAATCGCACCTTCATACATTCCTGTTGACATTAGATGTGCTTTGTTTCGCTAATGATGGTTGCACCGAGTTCGGCTGCAAGAAGTGCTGCACCTGTTAATTGTGTTGGATCATTTGGAGCTTCAGTTGTGCGCACAGCCTTTGCCTCTGGAGTTGAGGTATCAATACTTGGATCAACCGTCACCTCGATTTTGCGATCCAAACCAACAATCTCAATAAAGGCATCGCGCAGAATCGCATCGGATTCGCTGCGTAAGAATGAATCACGTGCACCGGCATTGACGATTCCGATAGTGATGTTCTTATCGTCGACACCGAGAATCTGTGCGCTTGCACTTAAGAGTGACCAGGTGAGTCGGCGGCGCTTCTTCACATTTTCGATGACCTCTGGCCACATGCGACGAAGTCCTGCAACATCAATCGAATCAATCTTCTTCGCCGGTTCTGCTTGCTTTTGATCAACAATTTTTTCTACAGGTTTGGTCTCACGAACGGCTTCCGCGGTGATCTTAGAAACATAATCCGCAGGGTCTGGCTCTTTCGCCGGGGAAGATTGATTAAGTCGAGGCTCTGTCGGAACGATAGGGCTCGACGAATCAATCTTCTTGGGTGTTGGGACAGAAGCAGATGGGGCAATGTTTTCAACGCGCTCGAGACGTTCGATACGTGAGAGCAAACCTGCCTCAGATGTATCTCCGATAGGCAGCAAAATACGCCCGCAAATTAGCTCGAGAATCAATCGAGGCGCAGTTGCTCCACGCATCTGTGTGAGGCCCTCGGATGCAATATCGGCAGCCCGAGAAAGTGATGCCTGGCCAATATTCTGCGCTTGAACGCGCATGCGTTCTAGTTGATCGTCAGGAAGTTCGCGCAGAATGCTATTGGCATTTGTCGCCTGCAACGCATCAACGATCATCAAATCGCGAAGGCGTTCGAGTAAGTCTTGTGTGAAGCGACGTGGGTCGTGACCAGATTCGATGACGCGATCTACTGTCTGGAACAAAGTTGCACCATCGCGAGCTGCAATTGCATCCATCGCATCATCAAGAAGTGCGCCATCGGTAAATCCAAGTAGCTGCACTGCAATTTCGTAACTGACTCCATCTTTTCCGGCACCAGCAAGAAGCTGCCCAAGTACAGAGAGGGCATCACGAACAGATCCACCAGATGCACGTACAACAAGAGGAATAACGCCCTTAGCAACCTTTACACCTTCTGCTTCGCAGACCTTTTCCAAATGCGCGGCAAGGGTTCCTGGAGGAACTAGGCGGAATGGATAGTGGTGAGTACGAGAGCGAATAGTTGAAATCAACTTCTCTGGTTCGGTTGTCGCAAAGATAAAGATGACGTGTGCAGGAGGTTCTTCTACAACTTTCAGAAGCGCATTTGCAGCACCCGGACCAAGCTGGTGAGCCTCATCGATAATGTAAATCTTGTACTTGCTTTGAACCGGTGCGAAGAATGCTTTATCGCGAAGATCGCGGGCATCATCGACCAATCCATGTGTGGCAGCATCGAGTTCGATGACATCAAGGGAACCTGGACCGTTTGCCACTAAATCTTTACAGGATTGGCATTCGCCACATGGTGTGGGTGTTGGGCCTTTCTCGCAATTAAGCGAGCGCGCCATGATTCGCGCAGAAGATGTTTTGCCGCAACCACGTGGACCGCTAAAGAGATATGCGTGGTGGGTCTTGCCGGATTCGAGGGCATTTGAAAGTGGAACAGTGACGTGTTCTTGTCCAATGACATCTGCGAATACAGATGGACGATACTTTCGATAGAGAGCCAGGCTCATATTCATACCCTTCGATTGCTCGGACTCAACTCACTTCTAGTTGGACCAAGGATCTAGATTGTTAGGACCTCCGGTGCACCCGACAGAACGCACCTGCCCTTGCTGTATTCCTACCCTGGGGGAGTTCAGCACGACGGCCGTCGCACCGGAGATCTGAGCCAATCTTATGTGTCAGAACCGACTTCTCACACCGCTACCCTTAGCCAGTTCGATCTGGGCCCGCCTGGATTGAGCGCGGGAGGATTCGCATAGCGGCCGAGTGCGCACGCTTGGAAAGCGTGTATAGGGAAACCTATCGAGGGTTCAAATCCCTCATCCTCCGCACAAGTTTTTCAAAGGAAGCGAGCATAAACTCATCTCATGCGCACACGATGGCTCTGGGTGAAGAACAATTGGAAGCGCCTCCCTCATCCTCTGCGTTGGGTAATTGCCGCAACCGTTGGTGGCACTCTCGTAGTTTTAGGGCTCACTGGTTTGGTTCTACCGGTGATACCAGGAATCCCACTCCTGATTGCAGGCTTCGCACTTCTTGCTACTGAGTTTGCCTGGGCTGAAGTTCTTCTCAACCGCACGAAGCATCACGTCTCCAAGGCGGTCAATAAGGTTCGTAAAAAGAAGTAATTTTGAAACTTTCCGAATTCTGGCAAGGACGAGATCAATTCTTTAAGGATCTCGTCGCTGGTGTAACCGTAGGAATTGTTGCGCTACCTCTAGCAATTGGATTTGGCATCACCTCTGGCATGTCTGCTCAGGCAGGTATCGCAACTGCAATTCTGGCTGGATTAATCGCAGCACTCTTTGGTGGTTCGCGTTTT
>NZ_JBJTMK010000081.1:0-5178 GCF_046070465.1 Candidatus Planktophila sp.
TTGCGTTATATCCAGCCAGATTTCGTTCACGTATTCGCAGCTGGAAAAGTTGTCGAACAAGGTGGGCCAGAGCTTGCTGAAAAGCTTGAAGCTAATGGTTATGCGGAGTACGTAGGCGCTTAAGAATGACTTTCGATGCTCTCGCGATTCGTAAGGATTTTCCGATCTTTGATCGGAGAATCCGCGATGGCAAGCGACTTGTCTACCTAGATTCCGGTGCAACAAGCCAGAAGCCACAGGTTGTCATTGACGCAGAGCTCGATTTTTATCGCCTACACAACGCTGCAGTACATAGAGGTGCTCATCAGTTAGCAGAAGAAGCTACTGATATCTATGAAGGTGCCCGAGAAATCGTCGCACAGTTCATAGGTGCATCTTCCGATGAAGTTGTCTTCACAAAGAGCGCGACCGAATCACTCAACCTCATCGCCTACGCGATGGGAAATGCCGTTCAGGGAAATCGTTTTCACCTTAGCGCTGGCGATGGAATCGTAGTTACTGAGATGGAACATCATGCAAATCTCATTCCTTGGCAGCAGCTTGCATCTCGAACCGGAGCAACTCTCTCTTGGTTTGATGTCACGCCAGAAGGTCGCCTCGATTTATCTGCGATAGATTCAATCATCACCGAGAGGACGAAAGTTGTTACATTGACGCATCAGTCCAACGTTCTCGGAACAATCAACCCTCTGGACGCAATTGTGGCGCGTGCGCATGAGGTCGGTGCAGTCGTTGTGCTCGACGCTTGCCAATCCGTGCCTCACATGGCAATTGATGTCGCACAACTAGGCGTTGACTTTCTTGTCTTCTCGGGCCATAAGGCTGTAGGTCCGACGGGAGTTGGTGTGATGTGGGGGAGAGGCGAACTTCTTGCCGAGCTTCCTCCATTTCTCACCGGCGGTTCAATGATTGAAACTGTCACGATGACGGGTGCAACGTGGGCACCAGCGCCACGCAAGTTTGAAGCAGGCGTACCTAACATGGCGCAGGCGGCAGGACTTGGCGCAGCGCTTGCCTATCTCGAGCGCATCGGTATGGATGCAATCCATGCTCATGAGCTCTCACTGACCAAGTACCTTCTCGAGCAATTTGCACACGTTGATGGATTAACAGTTGTGGGACCGACGAGTACGCAATCTCGCGGCGGATCAGTCTCATTTACATTCGGCGATATTCATCCACATGACTTAGGTCAATTCTTAGATAACCAAGGAATCGCAGTCCGCACAGGGCATCACTGCGCATGGCCTCTCAACCGCAAAATGGGAGTGGCTGCAACTACACGCGCTTCTCTCTATCTCTACAACACTCAAGAGGATTGCGATGCACTCGTTGCCGGAATTCTCGATGCACAGAAATACTTTGGTCGATAATGCAGCTCGATAACCTCTATCAAGAAGTGATTCTTGATCACTATAAGAATCCCCAGAATAAGCACCTCAAGTCAGATAACGATGCGCAGGTGCACCACGTCAATCCAAGTTGTGGTGATGAGGTAACTCTTGGAGTAAAGCTCGATGGTGACAAAATCCTTTCTATCAATTGGGAGGGCGTGGGATGTTCAATCTCCCAGGCAAGTACTTCCATCATGAGCGATCTCCTCGCAGGAAAATCGCTAGCAGAGGCGAATGCGATATCAGAGGATTTCTTGCATTTAATGCAGAGTAAGGGATCTGGCGAAGGGAATGCAGATGTGCTCGAGGATGCTGTAGCGCTAGCCGGAGTATCAAAGTACCCAGCGCGAATTAAATGTGCGCTTCTGGGTTGGATGGCCTTTAAAGATGCTTCTGTGCAGGCGCACAGTAAGGAAGAGAAGTAGGATACGGATATGACTGCACAAGTTGACGATGTAACTGAGGCGATGAAGGATGTCGTTGACCCAGAGCTAGGTATCAACGTTGTTGACCTCGGCCTTATCTATGATGCAATGGTCGATGAAAATAATATTGCCGTTCTCAACATGACTCTTACATCTGCAGCATGCCCACTTCAGGATGTGATTGAAGATCAAACTCGTCAAGCACTTGCCCCACTCGTCGATGATGTACGAATCAACTGGGTGTGGATGCCACCTTGGGGTCCTGACAAAATCACCGATGATGGACGTGAACAACTTCGCGCACTCGGCTTTACTGTCTAAGTAACCCTCAATGAGCCAGCATGCAGTGTGGATGGCGATGCGGTCAATGACCGCAGACCCATCAGTTAAATCTCAAAGGCTCAAACCAGGCACACTTAAACGCATCATCGGATACGCATCTCCTTACAAGCAACAGATCCTCTTCTTTCTGATTACAGTCATCATTGATGCAATCTTAATTATCAGTACACCGTTGATTCTTCGTAAGTTAATCGACGAAGCCGTTATTCCTAAGAATGCTGCCCTCGTGACACAGCTGGCACTCGCTGTTGGCGGACTTGCAGTTCTGGATGCTCTCTTTAACCTCATTGGTCGTTGGTTCTCTGCACGCATTGGTGAAGGCTTAATCTTTGATTTGCGCACTCAGCTCTTCTCTCACGTGCAGCGACAATCCGTTGCCTTTTTCACTCGTACACAGACTGGCGCCCTGATTTCGCGCCTCAATTCAGATGTGATGGGTGCACAGCAGGCATTTACTTCCACGTTGTCGAGTGTTGTAAGCAATGGCTTTACTCTTATTCTTGTAGCCGGCACGATGTTTGTCCTCTCGTGGCAAATCACCGTCATTGCTCTAGTACTGCTCCCACTCTTCATTTATCCCACTAAATGGGTAGGCCGCAAGATTCAACAGTTGACCCGTGAATCATTTGATCTCAATGCAAAGATGTCGAGCACAATGACTGAGCGCTTCAATGTATCGGGAGCAATACTCGTATCTCTCTACGGCGAACCCGAGAAAGAAGCAAAACTCTTCTCCGCTCGTGCTCGTAAAGTTGCTGATATTGGCATTCACATGGGGATGCTCAACAGACTCTTCTTCACCTCGTTGACCAGCGTAGCCGCAGTTGCAACTGCTGTTGCATATGGCTTCGGTGGACATATGGCAATCAATGGTTCGATCTCAGTAGGAACACTTCTTGCTCTAACTGCACTGTTGGCCCGCCTCTATGGTCCGCTCACTGCGCTCTCAAATGTCCGCGTAGAAGTTATGACTTCTCTCGTTTCTTTTGAGAGAATCTTTGAGGTACTCGATCTCCACCCAATGGTGAAAGAGAAGCCTGGAGCTATTGAGCTTCACCCAGGAAGTGCAGAGATTGTTGTCAATGACATTCACTTTAGTTACCCCACAGCAGATGAAATCTCGCTTGCATCTCTCGAGTCCGTAGCCAAGAAAGAGCTTGTTGAGAGCGGAGAAATTCTCAAAGGTATCTCATTCACCGCTAAGGCCGGAACCCTCACTGCCATCGTCGGACCGTCGGGTGCCGGAAAGACGACACTTTCTGCGCTCATGCCTCGCCTCTACGATGTCACATCCGGCTCTATCTCTATTAATGGAAGAGATATCCGCGACTTCACTCTTCAATCTCTCCGTGATCAGATCGGAGTAGTTGCACAAGATCCGCATCTCTTCCATGAAACTATCGCTGAAAATTTACGCTATGCAAAGAGTGATGCCACAGATTCCGAACTCATCGCAGCATGTAAGTCAGCGCAAATTTGGAACCTCATCGAAAGTCTCCCTAATGGGTTGGACACTATGGTGGGGGAGCGAGGTCATCGTTTATCTGGCGGAGAGAAGCAGCGCTTGGCAATTGCGCGCATGCTTCTTAAGGCCCCTGCCATTGTGATTCTTGATGAAGCTACTGCTCATTTGGATTCAGAGAATGAAGAGTTAGTACAGGAGGCGCTGAAGACTGCGCTCGTAGGTAGAACATCTCTCGTGATTGCTCATCGTTTAAGCACCGTGATGGATGCAGATCAGATTCTTGTAGTCAGCGATGGCAAGATTGTTGAACGAGGTACTCACCTAGAATTGATGAAAGCCTCTGGTCTTTACTCAGATCTTTTCTCGAGACAAGACCTCACGACGAATTAAGAAACGCCCATATACAACCAGCCCTGCGAAGATCACCCATTGCAAGGCATATGCAAAGTGAGGGCCGTCAGATAGTTCGGGAACTTCTGCAGTTACGGCAGGTGTGAGTTCTGGTTGGCTACCTGAAATTAAATCAAGGTAAAAATCAGATTGAATCCCTGTTTGGATATTGCTCGATTGAGCATTCGCTTCAGAAATTAAGCCATTACTCTTGCCGCTCGGAATCGCAAAGAAGTTGCCCTGAGGTAGCGACGTATCAAGGCGAATTCGTCCAACAATCGTGACTTCACCATCGGGCAAAGCAGGAATATCGGGCCGTTCTGTTGCAGTGGCTCCAGCTTGAATCCATCCTCGATCGACCCAGAACTTCTCGTCAGCCATTGATGTGAAAGCGGTCAGAATCTCAAATCCATATTTTCCTTCAAAGTAATGATTCCGCAGCAGAATTTGTCGTCCAGGGTCGAAGGATCCGGTAACGGAAACTCTCTGCCACTCGTTCTCTTCCGGCCTTCCGGAAACGCTCGCTAGAGGCTTAACAGGCAAATCAATATGTGACGCTATCTGTGCATTGCGATCGTGGCGAGCTATGCCTCGGTGGAGTTGCCACTGAGCTGCCCATAAACATCCAGCGATCAGAAGGAGTGCAAAAAGGGTTTTAAGGAGTGAATAACTTTCTTTCTTATTCAATTCCGCGTGGCCTCTTACTTAAGATATTTGCACCAGGTATGACAGTTTCGCGACCGGCGTTAGCGATAACAACAGCGATATACGGCAAGAACATGGCACCGACAAGTGCGAACCATCGATATGGACTTGGAAGCGCCACAGTCAGCAAGAAACAGATGGTGCGGATAATCATTGAGATCAGATATCTCTTCTGCCGAGAGGCAAGATCGTTCTTCAGGCTCTTCGGGGCAGAGGTAATAGAGAAACTCTCAGGGCTCGCTTTGGGGCTCTTCTTGGAGGGTTTCATGAGGTAAGAGTATGAGGCGCGAGAGATAAAGGCACACTGAAAATCGTACTTACGCGGAAGTAACGGGTAAGTTTCCTCTCATGAGCGAGAACTCTTCAATTGCCTTAGTCACTGGTGGGAATAGAGGCATCGGCCTAGCTATTGCACAATCCCTCAAAGAGGCGGGCCATCGCGTAGTCATTACCTATC
>NZ_JBJTMK010000082.1:0-11359 GCF_046070465.1 Candidatus Planktophila sp.
AACGATCGAAAAGGTCACCAGCCGTAAAGAAGGAATCATCATCACTGAGCTTCCTTACAACATCGGACCTGAAAAGATAGTTGAAAAAATTGCAGCACTTGTTAAGGCGAAGAAGATTCAAGGTATCTCTGACATCGTCGACCTTACCGATGGCCAGACCGGCACCAACGTTGTAATCGAGCTCAAGAATGGTTTCGAGCCAGAGGCTGTTCTCGAGCAGTTGTACAAGCTGACTCCCATGGAAGATGGCTTTGCAATCAACGCAGTGGCGCTCGTGAAGGGCCGCCCACAGACGCTTGGCCTCAAGGAACTCCTTCAGGTCTTTATTGATCACCGCATTGAGGTTGTGCGTCGTCGCTCAGAATTCCGTAAGGCAAAGGCAGAGGATCGCCTCTCGTTGGTGGATGGTCTGCTCAAGGCAATTATCGATATCGATAAGGTCATCAAAATTATTCGTGGCTCAGATGATGCATCTGCAGCTAAGGAAGCCCTCATTAAGGGCTTTAAACTCAATGAAGAGCAAGCTACTTACATTCTCGATATGCCACTTCGCCGTCTGACCAAGATGAGCAAGCTTGAACTTGAGACAGAATCTAAGGAACTCAAGGCGGCGATCGCTGCTTTGACCACACTCTTGAAGTCTGAAGAAGCGATGCGCAAGCAGGTTTCTGATGAACTTACTGCAGTATCGAAGGCGTACGCGGTACCGCGTCGCACTCGTCTTGCTAGTGCGTAAACTGCACCAGTGATTGCAACCTCCGCACTCGAACTCCGCGCTGGCGCACGCCTGCTTGTCAGTGGCGTCAACATCCGCGTGAATAGTGGCGACCGCGTCGGATTCGTTGGCCGTAATGGTGCAGGTAAATCAACTCTCGCAAAAGTACTTGCCGGCGAGACTCTTCCTGCAGGTGGCGCAGTACAGCGCACAGGCAAGATTGGATACCTCCCGCAAGATCCTCGTACAGGCGAAGATCAGGGCACAGCTTTAGATCGCATCTTATCTGCACGCGGTCTCGATGAAATTGCAAAGCGGATGACAGCGGTCGAGCTCGAACTTTCAACGACTGAAGGTGAAGAACTCGAGAAGGCGCTTGAGCGCTACACCCGCGTCGATGCTGAATTTAACGCTGCTGGTGGATATGCAGCAACGTCCGAGGCGGAGGCAATCGCCTCTTCACTTGGTGTCTCTGAGGATGTATTCCACAATGAGATTGCAACACTTTCCGGTGGTCAGCGCCGTCGTATCGAACTTGCACGAATCTTGTTCTCGGGAGCAGAGACCCTTCTTCTCGATGAGCCAACAAACCACTTGGATGCAGATTCAATTATTTGGCTTCGTCAGTACCTCACCAACTATGCAGGTGGCCTCGTCATCATCTCTCACGATGTTAACTTGATTGAAACTGTTGTTAATAAGGTTTTCTATATCGATGCAAATCGCAATGTTATTGATGTCTACAACATGGGCTGGAAGCAGTACCTGATCCAGCGCGAAGCCGATGAACACCGCCGCAAGAAAGAGCGTGCCAACGCAGAAAAGCGCGCAGAGATTTTGCAAAAGCAGGGCGAGAAGATGCGTGCAAAGGCGTCAAAGGCAACTGCTGCACAAGGTATGTTGCGTCGTGCCGAGAAGTTACGTTCATCGCTGGAAGATGTTCGCGTCTCCGACAAAGTGGCAAAACTTCGCTTTCCCACACCTGCACCCTGTGGCAAGACTCCCCTCTCGGGTGAAGAACTCTCTAAGAACTATGGCTCACTTGAAATCTTTACCGACGTCTCTTGCGTCATCGATAAAGGCTCTCGCGTTGTAATCCTCGGCCTCAATGGTGCGGGCAAGACAACTCTCCTTCGTATCTTGGCTGGCGAACTTGAATCCGATACTGGAAAAGTTGAACACGGCCACGGTTTGAAGATTGGCTACTACGCCCAGGAACACGAATCACTTGATTTCGAACGCACCATTCTGGAAAACATGATGTCTGCAACTGCAGAAATTCGCGAGCCAGAGGCACGTAATGTTCTGGGTTCATTCCTCTTTGCTGGCGATGATGTTCATAAGCCAGTCAAGGTACTCTCGGGTGGAGAGCGCACACGCCTTGCTCTTGCAACTATCGTCGTCTCTGGCGCAAATGTTCTTCTACTCGATGAGCCAACAAACAACTTAGACCCTGCATCACGTGAAGAGATCTTGGGAGCGCTCAGCGAGTATCAAGGCTCTGTCGTCATGGTCTCCCACGACGAAGGCGCAGTTCAGGCACTCAAGCCAGAACGCGTCATCTTGCTGCCCGATGGCGATGAGGATATCTGGAAAGACGAGTACTTCGACCTAGTCTCGATCGACTAAGCGTCGATGGAATCGCGATCGATTTCAGCGTTGGCAATAAATTCCTTGCGAGGAGCAACTTCTGAACCCATCAAGAGTTCGAACATCGCCTCTGCAGCTGCAGCATCGGTGACAGTGATACGACGAAGTGTGCGTACATCTGGGTCCATTGTGGTCTCACGGAGCTGATCCGCATCCATTTCGCCAAGGCCTTTATAACGCTGAATAGGCTCTTTCCAACGCTTGCCATTTTTAGCAAGGTCAGCAGTTACCTTCTTCATCTCATCATCTGAATATGTGTAGATGTAATTGCCCTTCTTGCCGCCGCCACCCATGACCTCAATGCGGTGCAATGGTGGAATGGCAGCAAAGACGCGACCAGAATCAATCAATGGGCGCATGTAGCGATACATCAAGGTAAGAAGCAAGCAACGAATGTGTGCACCGTCAACGTCAGCATCTGACATCAAAATGACACGACCATAGCGTGCATCTTCGAGTTCGAATGACTTTCCAGAACCAGCACCAATCACCTGAATGATGGATCCACATTCCTTGTCATCTAGCATCTGTGAAAGCGATGCCTTCTGAACGTTAAGAATCTTTCCGCGGATAGGCAAGATTGCCTGGAACTCTGAGTTACGAGCTGCCTTTGTCGTGCCTAGTGCAGAGTCACCCTCTACGATAAAGAGTTCTGTGCGAGTGACATCTTCCGAACGACAATCGGAAAGCTTTGTTGGAAGGGCTGACGATTCGAGCGCGTTCTTACGACGCTGAAGATCCTTATGGGTACGTGCACTAATACGGGTACGAGATGCGCCGGCAACTTTCTCCATGATCAGCTTGCCATTGGCTTTGTCGATGCGACGAGTTGTTGCGAAGAATTCCTTCAACTTGTCGGCAACCACTGCACTGACAATCTTGGTCGCGGCAGCTGTTCCGAGAACTTCCTTAGTTTGACCTTCAAACTGGGGCTCTGACATTCGCACCGTGACAACAGCCGTAATGCCTTCCATGACGTCATCTTTAATGACGTCTGCTTCATTCTTCTTCAAGATACCGGCGCTGCGCATAGCCTCGTTAAATGACTTGGTGATGGCGCGCTCAAATCCCTGAAGGTGAGTTCCACCTTTGGGAGTTGCAATGATGTTGACGAATGAACGAATAGTTGAATCGAAACCGTCGCCCCACTTCATCGCGATATCAACTTCCATATCGCGCTCAACCTCAGTTGAAACCATATGACCCTTGTCGTCGAGAACAGGCACAGTCTCTTGATAGTGACCGGTGCCGTAGATGCGAATGACATCGCCTACTGGCTGATCGGGCTGCAAGAAATCACAGTATTCGGAGATTCCGCCCTTGTGGAAGAAGGTCTGCGTTGTCTTCTCTTTGGAACGGTTATCGTTAACAGTGAGAGAGAGACCTGGAACTAAGAATGATGTTTGACGTGCACGTGCGTAGATATCTTCGATATCAAGCGATGCATCCTTAAGGAAGATTTGGCGATCTGACCACCACTTAACGCGAGTACCAGTGACCTTGGATGAAATCTTTCCGATAACACGTAGTCCTGATTGCTCCGTGAATTCTGCCTTTGGTCCATCACCATCAAAGATTCCTGGTGTTCCGCGCTTAAATGACATCCAGTAAATCTTGCCGTTGCGATCGACTTCAACATCAAGGCGCTCAGCAAGAGCGTTGACGACTGACGCACCCACACCGTGAAGTCCGCCAGATGCTGCATAAGAGCCTCCACCGAACTTTCCGCCTGCATGAAGCTTGGTCATAACAACCTCAACACCAGTTAATCCAGTCTTAGGTTCCTTATCGACAGGAATGCCGCGCCCATCATCATGAACTTCAACCGAGCCATCGGCTTCTAGGTTGATCTCAATCTTCTTACAGTGGCCAGCCAAAGATTCGTCGACTGCGTTATCGATGATCTCCCAGAGGCAATGCATGAGACCGCGTGAGTCGGTTGAACCGATATACATACCTGGGCGCTTGCGGACAGCATCAAGGCCCTCCAGGACCGCTAGATCCTTGGCGGTATAGCTATCTTTAGAACCGGTTTCAGTTGCAGGAGCGTCAAAATTCAACTCATCATTGGCAGTCACGGTGGCAAAGATTAGTAAGTGAACGCCTTCGCGCAGGTTAAGCGCGCCGAGGTATATCTCACATAGTGATAGATACCGATAAATAGCTGAGATTTTAAGGAATTTAAGCGGGCGGGGAATAAAAGTTTCTGCCATGATGTTCCAGTATCAGAGGCAAGTTACTGCCTCTGATTTATTTATACCGAACGGAGAGCGCGATGACCGAGCAAGTATTACTCGAATCCACACCCCTCAATGCCCTAGACCGTTGCGATCGCTGCGGCGCTCAGGCCTACGTTCGTGCCACCCTCGCTACCGGTGGTGAACTGATGTTCTGTGCCCACCACGGCAAGGAATATGCCGAAAAGCTTGCTCAGGTAGCAATCAAGATTCAAGATGAATCAGAGCGCTTGGTCGAGACTCAGTAATTACCTTTCAAAAAGAGAAGGCACCTACGAAATGTAGGTGCCTTCTCTTATTTACCAATCGTTATTGCGCACTCTTCTCTTTATGTGAACCATCGCAGAATGGCTTATCTTTCGAAAGACTACAGCCGCAGAACTTTGGATTTTCGACAGTGCTGGTGACATTGCCATCGGCATCGACGAAGTCCACGGTTCCTGTGATGCGGATAGAACCGCTCTTAGGATTAATGAAGACCCGAACCCTTTCTGGTTGGACGTTGTCAGACATGGTTTAGTCCAGATAATCGCGAAGTGCCTGCGAACGAGATGGGTGGCGCAGCTTCGACATTGTCTTTGATTCAATCTGACGAATACGCTCACGAGTAACACCGTGAACCTTGCCGATCTCATCAAGTGTCTTTGGCTGTCCATCGGTAAGTCCGTAACGAGCCTTAATCACATCCGCCTCGCGAGATGTAAGTCCACCGAGGACCTGCATCAACTGCTCCTGCAAGATAGTAAATGTCACCGACTCTTCTGGCTTGATAGCTTCAGAATCCTCGATGAGATCACCGAACTCTGAATCACCTTCTTCGCCAAGAGGTGTGTGCAATGAGATTGGCTCACGACCATACTTCTGAACTTCGACAACCTTCTCAGGTGTCATATCAAGTTCTTTAGCAAGCTCTTCTGGGGTCGGTTCGCGACCGAGATCCTGAAGCATCTGGCG
Organism: Candidatus Planktophila sp.; assembly: GCF_046070465.1. GTDB lineage: Bacteria > Actinomycetota > Actinomycetes > Nanopelagicales > Nanopelagicaceae > Planktophila. Next base: position 5,557 of record NZ_JBJTMK010000082.1, read on the forward strand.
CTGTACACGTGCAAGCTTGTTGATGACTTCAACCATGTGAACCGGAATACGAATCGTACGTGCCTGGTCTGCCATCGCGCGTGTGATTGCTTGGCGAATCCACCACGTTGCATAGGTTGAGAACTTGTAACCCTTTGTGTAGTCGAACTTCTCTACTGCACGAATAAGACCGAGGTTACCTTCCTGAATCAAGTCCAAGAACAACATTCCACGGCCGGTGTAACGCTTTGCAAGCGATACAACGAGGCGAAGGTTTGCTTCGAGCAAGTGATTCTTTGCACGCTTTCCATCTTCAACAATCCACTCGAGCTCGCGCTTGAGCTTCTTATCAAGCTTCTTTTCATTGAGAAGCTTCTCTTCCGCAAATAGTCCTGCCTCAACGCGTGTTGCGAGCTCTACTTCAAGCTCTGCATTGAGAAGAGCTACGCGACCAATCTGCTTGAGGTAATCCTTCACCGGGTCAGCCGTTGCACCAGCAGTAAGGACTGTCTGTTCTGGTGGGAGGCGCTTGATTTCAGTCTGTACGAAACGAGCTTGCTCGTTAAAGAAGTACAACAAATCTTCAAGGTTCTTCAGGTAACCCTGATTAACTGCTTCTGTAATGATCTTCGCTGATTTGTCAGTGAAAGTGTTCATGGCAAACATCTGTTGAATCTGCTTGAAGGTCAGCGCCTTTGCTTCCGCTTGATCAATGTTGTGCTTTGCAGCAACTTCGCGACCCTGGCTCTTGCCATTGATCGCTTCGATAATCATGTGGATGTTCTTGAGATCCTTCTTATGCTTTTCGCGCTCGTTCTTATCCTCTTCATCATCATCTGATTCGGAGTCAAGGAGCAAGAATGAACCTTCTTCAAACTTGTTCGTCTCTTCAGTGACATCGACTACGCGAGGCTTTGTGCCCTCACCTTCTGCATCAATGATCTCTGCAGCTTCTGCAATCAGCGTATCTACATCTTCAAGCTCAACTTCTTCGACAACAATTTCATTGCCATCTTCATCGAGAACGACTGCCTTCTCGCCCTTTGCAACAGGTGCATCAGCTTCCTTCACAGGTTCTGGCGCTGGAGCAATCAAGGCAAGTTGTGCCTTAGACAAGATGCGGTTAGGTCCACCGAGGCCAGCCTTGCGTGCCTTCTCAGTTTCAACTGGAATCGAAATAGCGAGCGCGCGTGCCTCAAGGACGAGAGGTTGGAACTCCTTCTTTACGATCTTATTGATATTGGTGACACCTGCTGCTTCCAGTGAAGCGAGAATTTCTCTCTGGCGCTCAACAGAGTGCTTGAGGTCAACAAGCTGCTGAACCTCTTTGGCTGTGAGCTCTTTCTTTAATTCAACTTTGACAGGCTTTGCTGCAACCTTTTTTACGGGAGCTGCCTTCTGAGCGACGGCCTTCTTTGCTGCAACCTTTTTGACGGGCGCTGCCTTCTTTACAGGTGCCGCCTTCTTGGCTGGAGCTTTCTTTGCGACAGCTTTTTTCGCTGGAGCAGCCTTCTTTGCAGCAGTCTTCTTCGCTGTTGCCTTGTTTTTGAGCGCACTAATTACAGCCACAATTGTCCTTTGGTTTTTTCGAACTACCTTCGAAACTCGTGTTTCGAACTGCTCGAAGTGATAGGCATATTATACCCAGACGAAAATCGCTTTTCAGCGTGAATTTTCTGCAGTTACCAGGGCGTGGCGGACTGCAGCACCTACGGATTCGGCCTCTACCAAGAATCCATCGTGGCCAAAGTCAGAATTGATAGAAATGAGCGGCTCCGCAGTCGGAACAAGCTCGGCAATCTCAACCTGAAGTCGAGGTGGGAAGAGTCGGTCGGTATCGATGGAGACGACCACGACCGGTACGGTGATGGATTCAAGGGCGCGAGCTACTCCCCCTCGATCGCGACCGACATCGTGAGAGTTCATGGCATCAGTGAGGGCGATATAGGTATTGGCATCGAATCGCTTGGCCAATTTGGCCGCCTGGTGGTCGAGATATGACTCGACGGCATATCGACCCGTTTCATCTCCCTGAAGTTGGCGACCAAAGCGCACATCCATCTCAGATTCCGTGCGATAGGTCAAGTGTGCAATTCGGCGAGCGATTCCCATGCCCTCGACTGGTCCGCGCTCTTGCTCGTAATAATCACCACGATTAAAGAGCGGATCACTCTTAATGGCGCGAATCTGAATCGATGCTGTTCCGATTTGATCGCCTGTTGCAACAGCTGACGATCCAATGGTGCAGATGGCTCCCACGCGATCAGGCAATTGAATAGCCCACTCCAATGATCGCATTCCACCGAGAGAAGGGCCGACTGCTAATAAATACTTTTCGATTCCCAGTGCATCGCTAAAGGCAACTTCAGCGCTGACCATGTCGCGAATACTGATAATGGGAAAACGAGAGCCATAACGCTTCCCATCGGGCGCAACGCTGGAAGGTCCAGTCGATCCTTGACACCCACCGATGACGTTGGGGCAGACGATGAAATATTTATCCGTATCAAATGGAAGCCCAGGTCCGACCATCTGTGGCCACCATGCAGGAACATCAGACCATCCGGTCATAGCGTGATTAATCAGAATCGCATTGTCTTTAGCAGCGTTGAGTGTGCCCCATGTTTGATACGCGATAGTGATATCTGGAAGCACTTCTCCATTTTCAAGGAGAAGGAAACCAATTTTGATAAATTGACGCTCGCCTGGATCGTCGCCTTCAAGCCAGGCGCCTGTGACCTCATGATTGATAATTCTGCTCATTACAAATTTCCTTCACGCACTTGCAAGTGTTCACACACTTACCTGGTCGTCACCCGGAGCACCCCACCGCGGTGGAGGGTTGCCGCTCGACTAGCCGGGGCTTGATGTCGAAACTCATGACCTGTTCCGATTCTAACCCATCCCCCGCGCTGCCTACTATTCAAATATTGAGGCGATAACCTTGGGATGTAGCTCGGCGCGCATCTGCGCGAAAGATTGAGGTGGCCACCCCGCATTGAAGACTCTCCGCAGCAACAGCGCCAGCGGATAGTGCTCGTCATCTGCGACTGCTCGATCAAGGGCCTTCTGTGCCAAGGCACCATCGCCACTTTCATACGCCATGGCGGCAACGATGCATGCAATCGGTGCCACAAATCCACGAGGAGCCATGCGCAAGAGTTCGCGCCACATCGTGAAATAGAGATCGTAAGTATCTTCGCTGTGAACGCCGAGAGCGTAGTCTCGAACTTGAACATCACTCATGCGACCAATCATTCGAGCTACCAGTGTCTTATCGGAAGGGCCGCGGCCAATACGATATTCATCGAGAAGAAGGTCCATCGTTTCAACACCATCACGTCGCAGAGCTGATATCTCTTCTGCATCATCAGAGATATAGAAACGGTTTACTTCATCGCTCCAAGGCAGATTAAAGGATTCAGGATTTGCCGCCAATGTCTCAATCAGGTCAGAGATATTTGCGTATGGCATAGGAATCCCTGCGACAACATGTTCGGCCGCTATCTCTGATTCTTCTATGGCGGGCATCTCTTTTCCAATGACGGGACAGCAATCTGGGTCGCGACAGATGATGGATCGATAGCGACCAGCCTGTACGACGATTGATTCATGCACTGCGATGCCATTTCGTATCAGCCCTGCTCCGAGAGAGATCAAAATTGAATCGCCATCCTCGCGCTCATCAGGCATATAGGCAACCAAGAGAGCCGCCTCGGCTTTCTCGCGCAGAAAATGATGCGCTAACAAATCAATAGCATCGCTATCGAAGTGCGCCGGCACATCAATACGCATGGCAAGACCAATCGAGCCTTCTTTTACCGAGACCAGCACAATCGAGTGAGTGGGATGAAATCCAACCAGAAATGGGATAGCGGTAATGAGATCGTGGGCAGAAGTTAAAGTGGGCATGGTTCCTCAATTCATAAAGCGGATAGGGGCGGATACAACGGTGATAGGCAGAACAGAGACAGTGGTGATACGACCAGGAATTGGTGTCGATACGCCATCGACGGTGAACTCACCATCCCAGCGGGTGACGAGCTCGATTAAGTAATGGCCTGGATTGGAATATGAGTGACGGATTTCTCCATCCGGGTAAGCGGCGCCGACCTTGCGAGTAATAAAGAAAACGCCATCACCAAAGTGCCAATAGAAGGTAGGTCGCAATCGCACATTAACGATCTCGCCCACAATCTCAACTTTCTTTGTCACGAGAGTTGGGATATCTGACCAGAAGAACACAGGTGTTTTCACAAGTGGCGAAAAAGAAGGCTGATATGAAATTCCTGCAGTGGGGATTGATTCAACTAATTTATCCTGGAGTGACGTTGCAGAGGTCGATGATTTCTTAACTTTTGGTTTTCTAGGAATCTTTTTCACCATAGGTTTTTTGGATGTCTTTACCGTGGGCACCGGCACGACAACTTTCTTTGTAGCTGTGGGGCGCGGGGTTGATGTCTTCGCGGGTGCAGGAATAACCACCTTTGTCGATGCAGAGCCTTTGCCCTTGCGCCCTTCAATGACGATGTGGCCATCTTGGGTATAGACCTCGATGCAAGCCTTTTCGATGCAATCTGCTGCATGAGCAGGTGGCGCTATGGATGTGGCAATCACAATTGCCGCGATGAGAATGCGTTTCATCTGCCGGACATTAGATATGTGGCCGCACTCAAAACGAAGACCTGAGGACATCTGTGGATGAATGTGGGAAGGTTGGCGCATGAGTGCACGTGACGGCGACGGGTGGATTGAATGTGCCTGCGGCTCCAAACACTGGGGCAAACATGGAGCTGCCGGAATCATGTTGATCCGCAACGGTGCAGTCTTCTTGCAGCATCGCGCTCCGTGGGTGCATAACGGAGATACCTGGGGAATTCCAGGCGGTGCACGCGATTCTCACGAAAGCATCGTGGAGGCCGCTATTCGCGAGGCGGTAGAAGAGACCGGCATCAATCCTGATGATGTGATGCCACTGGCCACCTTTGTCGATGATCACAATGGCTGGAGCTACTCCACAGTGATTGCAGTTGCCAGCAATAAGTTAGAGGGTCACGAACTCAACGATGAATCCCACGAAGTTCGATGGGTGGCATTTGATGATGTCGAACGCCTGCCACTGCATCCATCATTTGCCATGAGCTGGCCCGCACTTCGATTAGCTGCTGAAGATGCAATCGAAAGATCTATCTAGCTTTCAATCTCAATTACTGAATCACACCACGATAAATCTTCACGCTTTTCATGGGCAACGAGAATAATCGTCACACCTCGAGCCTTCTCACTCTTCATCAGCGCAATCAGCCGCGATGTTGATTCAACATCCTGTGAGGCAAAAGGTTCATCCAGTAAAACCAGTGTTGTATCTCGCATAAAGGCTCGAGCTATCTCTACTCGCTGCAATTGACCACCAGAGAGAGTTGTGATGCGCTGTTTCAGAATCGACCTGATATCAAGTGCATCGACTAAGTACTCGTATCGCTCTTGTGAGACCGCATCGTGACCCATACGTAAGATTTCTCCGACCGGGTATGCCATCCAATACGTGTGGCTTTGCGTTGCGTAAGAGCGAAGATATGCCAGCTCTTGTGATGAGAGCTCGCTAATTGAATTTCCGTGGAGACGTATTTCGCCACCACTGAGGGCGATATCGCCAGATATGGCGCTGAGTAAGGTGCTCTTGCCGCTGCCATTTCTACCGATAATTGCAGTAATCGAATTTTGAGCAATATGGGCAGAGAAATTCGCTAGGACTCGATGCGTGCCATAGGAAAGCGCGACGTTTTTAATATCAATCATCGCCATACCTCAGAGTTCTTGCGCA
>NZ_JBJTMK010000083.1:0-3012 GCF_046070465.1 Candidatus Planktophila sp.
CTTCACGCTCACCCCTATTTACGTCGAGGGGGCTAGTTTAGCGGTCGTTAAGAGTTGGTGATAGTTCCTGTGACATTGGAGAGACTTACCGTTGTGCTCACAATCATAGTGCAGTTCTTATCAGTATCAATCTGGAACGCATAAAAGGTATTAGGTGCGAGGGATAGAACTTGAGTAGTGGTGTAAGGAGATGCAGTTGCCACTCCAACAATTTGAGTTGCGTTTACTGAGGTAGGGCCACACTTCTTGAGCGTGGCACTAAAAAATACATTGACATTGCATCGATGAAGCGTTGAGATCTTTGCACCAGAATCTAAAGTGATAGTAAATGTGAATTGAGAAGTGGTCAGCTCTCCGGCATTGCGAATAAAGAAAACTCTTGGGGTGCTCTTATCTACAGCGACGACGTACGGTGCACTTGGATTTGAAGCTGTAGAAGTATCTGCAGGAAAGACAATTAACCGCGCTGACGTAACAGACATAGTTGTGTTTCGTGCAGTGGCCTTTGCTGCAGCATTGGCAACAACGGGTGGCTGGGTGAGCGCGAGTATGAACGCGCCCACCACAGCGGCGACGAGAGATGTAGATTTATTCTTACTGAACATCTCCCTCTCCTTCCACCAATTGTTCCCGTGAATTGATCTAACTATTTATCAGCTGCTGGTATTTGTAGCTGTGCGCTCTTGGATAACAAATGACCACTGAAGTGCTGCGGTCAACCCTTGAACTGTTCCGACAGGAAGTACACCGTTGATAGTGTTTTCATTACCTGCAGGAAGTGAAATTGTGAGCTTAAGGCGATTAGTACCTGCTGCCAATAAAGTTGGAAGTGTGATGTTTGAAGCTGCGCTCTTAAGGGTTGCAGCAGGCACGCTTGCTAAAACAACAGTCTCTGTACCAGAGCAGGTTCCGGCACCGGTCTGAGTCCACGCTACTGAACAAGCACGGATAGAGAGCTGAAGTCCCTTTGCAGCATCATTTACCAAAGTATTTGAATCTGATGAGGCGATCTGTACGGTAGGTGTTTCGCCATCAAGTGATCCAGTGTTGTTGAGGTCGATGTAGCGGTTGACGGTATCTCCTGGACCCATCGCAGTGATTGCTGTAGCAAATCCACCAGATGATCCTGAAGCTGCATACTCAAGCTTCAAAGTACCTGTTGTGACAGATCCACCTGATGTATTGGTTGCAGTCGCAGTAAGTGCCGCAAAGACGTTTGAAGCAACCATTCCTGCTCCGCCCACTGCTGCAGCTACAACAATAGTGACCTTAAGGGCCACGCTACCTGCGCTCTTTGATAGTGCTGATGTCATTGGGTTCATTAGTTGCTCCCTACCTTTTCTTTTGCGTTTGTTTCTCTCTCGATTGCAAGTGCATCCTGCAAGTTATCGATAAGTTCTCTGTACTGCTGGCTATTACGTCGCTCTTCGATGTATAGCTCTTTGTAGACACGTTCTGGTGTCAGCGATGCAACGATCTTCTTACGGAATAGAAATGCAAAGAGACCGAGAATATTTGCGAGGACCAGGAAGCTAGATGCTGTCTGACGACCTTGAACTGTATTCATGTACACCATTGGGCGGCCAACATATGGAATTGTTTTGATGACAAGTGAAACCTTTGCAAATCGAGAAACGATAAATGGATCACGATCTGGAGATTCGTTGGCATCACCCTTTGTGATGATACGAATCTGTCCATTGAAGTCACGGAGTTCGACGATGCGGTGTGAGTAGTAGACGCCAGTTGCCTGGTTATTGACTGCAATCACGTCACCGACTTGAAGAGATGTAGAAGGTGCAAGGCGAGTGAGATAGACATCCCCTGGGTTAGCGCCAGGTTTCATAGAACCAGTTAAAATTGGGGAGAATCCGTAGCCAAACTTTGATGTGAGAACTGCAGGCACGACAGCAACCAAAACAGTGATCGCAATAAAGACGATATTGCGCACCTTTCGGGCCTTGCTTGCGGTTTTGCTCATGCCCTGAAGGTAGGTGGCGTAACTCACGGAAACCTCACGGAGAGCTCTAGTTAGGTATAAGAAGGCCAAATATGGCGAAAATGGCTGGTCTTGACCATTTTTCGACCCTACCCTTAAGCCATCACAAAACGCTGAAGGGTTATTCACAAATGGCTCAAGAAGAACAGAAAATTCTCGTCGTAGACGATAACCAGGACGTTCGCGATCTCGTCGTCCACATCCTCAGTGCCGATGGATTTCACGTCTATGCAGCAGTAGACGGCGAGAATGCTCTCACTATCCTCAACAGTAACATCGTAGACCTTGTACTTCTCGATGTGATGATGCCAGGAATGTCTGGGCTCGACGTCCTTCGAGAGATTCGAACTGGTTCCAATAAGAAACTACGGGATATCCCCGTCATGATGATCACTGCAAAATCGACCACCGACGATATCGACCAGGCACTTGCGTTAGGTGCCAATTCATATGTCGTCAAGCCTTTTCGCGGAACAACGATTCGCGAAAAAGTTCGTTCTATTTTGAATCTTCCCTTTAACGGTTAACTAACATCGGAGAGAAAATGAAGAAAGTACTAGCCGCGTCACTGATTGCAGCACTTGCATTTGCGGTAACACCAGTTGCTCAAGCAGCAGATGCAAATCCTTACGGTACATCTACTGTAGATCCAGCTGGTCCTAATGAAGTGATTTTCACGGTCGCTAAAGGTTCAAAGAAAGTGGAGTACACCACTTCAAAATTAGCAAAGATGAAAACTTCGGTTATATCCATCTATGAGCCATTTCTTAAGAAGCGCCAAAGCTTTACCGTTATTCCAATGAAGAGTTTCTTCTCTCTCGTTGGAATCTCTGGTAAAGATAAGGTCTTTACAACTGCACTCAACGACTATGTATATAGCAATACTGCCTCTAACTTCATCGCTAATAATGCGTACATCGCCATCAAGCGAAATGGGACCGACATTCCATACGATCAGGGTGGTCCAATTCGCGTCGTCTTCGCCGATAACAGCAAGTGGGCAAAGAATCTCG
>NZ_JBJTMK010000084.1:0-16284 GCF_046070465.1 Candidatus Planktophila sp.
AAAGTAAGACATATCGAGATCAATCGCTGAAACCTCTATTACAGGCTTAACCTTTACTGAACTGATATCTAGAAATCCCACGTTGAGACCTAGCGGAATCTCTTTCGCGATGACCTCTGAAACGGTAGAGAGTGGCGACGCAACGAGAGTGACCTGGCTCTTCTCGGATGGGGTAGATCTCATTAAATCTTGGGCCAACTGTGCAGCAGCAGGATTGACATCAACCATGGTGACACTGATGCCCTTTGCAGTGAGAGCTAGACCAATCGATGAACCTATGAGTCCAGAGCCAACAATCCGTACATGAGTAAGTGCCATAAACTCTCGCCCTTATTGAGCGATATCTCGCCGCAGCGCCTTGGCTCCGGCTAGGTAGATATGTGAGATTTCATCGGCTGTACGGGGTGTTTCGACGGTCGCCATCGCCCTGATTACGCGTGGAAGAGCGCCCGTAACATCGATTTCTACAGCACAGAGCAAGGGAGTTGCCTCAAAGCCAACCTCACGAGCAGCCGCTGCCGGGAAAGCGGCCGTCAGGTCTGGGGTGGCGGTCAGTAGCACTGAGATCACATCTGCTACCGGAAGGTCATTGGCTGTAAGTATCTCTGAGAGGAGCTCCTTGGTTCCAGCGGCAATGGCCTCAGCGGTATTGGCCTCAACCTGTATTGCTCCACGGATAGCGCGCACTGACATGGCCAAATCATACCCTCCTTCACTCTCCTGGTTTATATTTATTTAGCATTTTGTCGCTAAAACTATGAATTGTCTTGGGATATTTCAACGATCTCGACGGACCTGCTCTCAGAAGTGCTCGTATTCAAGGTAACCTATAAATATCGATAAATCCTTTTTTACTCACCCAGTTTACGCTCATTTATGTCGATAAATAACTATTTGTTGAGATTGCTTTTTGAATATCGATAAAATGCTTTATAGGTTAACTACTTACATATCGATTTATTATTTTAAATCTAAAGCTTTTTGCAAACTTAGCAATTCACCGTCATTGAGATCACGCCATCTTCCCTCCAGGGTTTCACCCAGGGAGATCGGGCCGAACTTGGTGCGAATCAAGCGGATGACCTCTACTCCGATTGCCTCCATCAGTCGGCGGATGATGTGGTAGCGACCCTCATGGATTGTGACCTCTAACCACGTCGGCGAAAGCTGCTTATAGTCCAAAACGCGAGCCATTCCATCCTCAAGCTCGACTCCGTTTCGCAAGGTCTTTTCGACTCCAGCAGGAAGGGTTCCATCGAATTCGATAATGTAGGTCTTCTCAAGTCCATAGGATGGGTGGGTTGCGCGGAAGGTTAACTCGCCATCATTTGTGAGCAAAATAAGACCTTCTGAATCCTTATCGAGACGTCCTACGTGGAAGAGGCGCTCGGTTCGCAGATCGATAAAGTCAGCCAAGGATGGACGCCCATCAGGGTCGTACATAGTAGACAAAACACCTCTAGGTTTATGAAGCGCTAGATAAGTCTTAGTTATTTGCTGAGATATTGTCTCACTATCAACTTCTACATGAACCTTTTCCGGGTCAAATTTAGCTCCAAGTTCACGGATAACGATCCCATCGACCATGACGCGGCCAGAGATGATCAAGTCGTCCGCTCCCCTACGAGAGGTGACGCCAGCATCTGCGATGATTTTATTGAGGCGAATTTCTGCCATCTGACTTTCCATTTCCGCGGCTATCCATTGAACGACAGTCGACATTGCGCTGCTTCGTTTCTCGCAGCGAGTGGTGGAGAGTGTAGCTGAAGAGTTAGTCTGTCAGCGAATCGAGAATCTCATCGAGCCCATCGATATCTGGCAGATGAGGGGCCAGTGGTGGGAGATCTTCGAGCTTATTGAGCCCAAGGCGTTCGAGGAAGTAGCTAGTGGTCTTATAAAGGATTGCCCCGGTCTCGTTCTCGATTCCATACTCATCGACGAGGCCACGGGTAATCAATGTCTTCATAACAGCTTCAACGTTCACGCCACGGATAGCTGAAACTCGAGCACGAGAGACAGGCTGGCGGTAGGCAATGACGGCGAGAGTCTCGAGAGCCGCCTGGGTGAGGCGATTCTGTTGGCCATCGAGGACGAACTTTTCCACAACTGGGCTAAATTCAGGCGAGCTATAGAAGCGCCATCCCCCGTTGATAGCTTTGAGGGTAAATCCACGATCTTCATAGGAAGATGCAAGGCGCTCGAGGGCATCGACAATCTGATCGACAGTGACTTCAAGGACTGATGCGAGAGTGAGCTCTGTGACAGGCTCATCAACCACCATCAAAATCGCTTCGATAGAGCGTCCCAGGGTTGCTTCATCGTATACATGCGACAGCTGGCCTTCGGCAGGCTCAGTCACGGCCTCAATACTCTCTACTTCGTCTGGCGCAAGATCACTCATCGTCTTCACTCTCTTCTGTGGTCTCAACTACTACTTGAGGGTTTTCAGGCGCAATACCCTCAACCTCTTCTTCAGGGTACTGCTCACTGACAGGGATATCGAACTCAGATGTAGCGAGAATTTCGCCCTCATCAGAACCAACCCAGCTAATTTGAAGCTCGCCAAGAGCGACTACTTGCTCAAAACGCAGTGCGCCTTGGCGGTAGAGGTCGAGTAGGGCGAGGAAACGGGCTACAACGACCAGGGTCGACTCTGCCTCATGGATGAGCGATCTAAAGCTGACTGTGCGGCCTTTGCGTAGGGCCTCAACCACCAAACGAGATTCCTCGGCCACGCTTACGAGGGCGCTATGGAGGTGCTCAACGGCTACCACAGGGGCGACCTTAGGGGTCAATACGCGGTCGGCGATAGCGGCAAAGCGCTCTGGGCCTACTCCGATGAGGACCTCTGGGAGTAGAGTGGAGAGAGCTGGATCGAGAGCAACTACGCGTGGGAATGACTTATCGGCCGCGGCAATTGCCTCTTGGAAGTTGGCTGCAATCTCTTTAAAGGCGCGATATTGCAAGAGGCGAGCGAAGAGGATATCCCTCGCCTCAAGGAGAGCGAGATCTTCCTCATCCTCGATCTCACCGCTGGGCAGAAGCCTGGCTGCCTTAAGGTCAAGTAAGGTCGCCGCAATCACGAGGAATTCGGTCGCCTGATCCAGGCGCCATCCCTCTCCCGAGGCCTCAAGGGCTCGAATAAAGGAGATAAATTCATCGGTGACAAGGCTGAGCGAGACCTCGGTGATATCGAGCTTATGCTTAGAAATTAGCTGAAGGAGCAGGTCAAAGGGACCATCAAAATTATCGAGGTGGACGCTAAAAGCTCCGTCGCTGACGGGAGACTGCGCAGGCGCATCTGGCCCAGAGGTCTCGAGAATATCCACGCGCGAACCTTACTTGGTCTAGTTGCTAGTTGGCGCACATCCCGACTAGAGTCGCGCCAATTGAGAAAGAGGTTTGACGCTTGAACGCTAAATCGACATTTGAGGATGATGTAGTCACCGCTGCAGCTCTCTTCGGAGGAACACCCCATAACTTCCCACTTCCGGCTCCTATTACAGAGCATGGGCAGGCAAAGGTCATCTCTATTTTCAATCAAAAAGGTGGCGTCGGTAAGACAACGACAACAATCAGTCTCGGCGCTGCTCTTGCAGAGCTAGGACGCCGCGTACTGCTCGTCGACTTTGACCCGCAAGGTGGTCTCTCGCTTGGACTCGGTGTCAACGCACATCGACTTCCACTTGAGAACACTGTCTACTACGCACTTCTAGCTCCCGATGCCAACATCGATGAGATCGTTTTGAAGTCATCTGTAGCTAATCTCGATTTCTTGCCTGCTAATAAGGACCTTGTAGGAATCGAAATGAAACTTTCTAGCGATATTTCTGGTCACCTCTATCTCAAGAAAGCGCTCGCACCGCTACGCAATGAGTATGACGTTATTTTGATTGACTGTCAGCCAACTATGGGTCGCCTGGCAATCAACGCGCTTGTAGCATCAGATGAAATTATCGTTCCGATGCAATGCGAAAACTTTGCAATGCATGGATTTATTGAGCTCTCAGAGAATATCGGCAAGGTCCGTGAGGTCTATAACCCAAATCTTAAACTCATTGGAATCATTGCAACGATGTTTGAGAAGAAAACTCTTCACAACCGTGAAGTTATTTCACGCATTATTGAAGGTCATCCAGGCGTTGTATTTGACACTCTTATTTCCAAATCTATTCGATTCTCAGAAGCCACTGTTGCTGGCGAGCCAATCACCGCTTATGCAACATCTTCAGCGGGTGCACAGTCATATCGCCGACTAGCACGCGAACTAATCTCACGAGGAGGCGCACGATGACACGTAGAGCTAGCTTGCCGGGAGCTGACGAACTCTTCCGCAACACAGCACCAGCACTTTCTGCGGTACGCGAAGTTGTTGAACCCACTGTTACAGCACCTTCTGTTGCAGCACCCGTCACTACATCTGCACCTAAGAGCAAGAAGGGTGTTCGCTCAATCCCACGTCGCCGCGTGACACAGGCGGATAAGTCGCCTTCAGGTCGCGAACGCCACGATGAGAAGATCACTGTCTACCTATCCCCTGATGAACTCTTTGATTTAGATCAAGCGCGTTTAATGTTACGCGGAGACCTTGGGCTTGCAGTAGATCGTGGTCGCATAGTTCGCGAATCAATTGCAGTGATCATCGCAGACCTTGAATCAAAGGGAGAACAGAGCATCCTTGCTCGCCGCCTTCGCGGTCTTTAATTTATTTGGATCGAGGGTGCGCGAGCGAGTAACTTTCGCGCACCTTATCTATTGTTACCAGTGTATAGATCTGCGTTGTTGTTACGGATGCATGCCCTAATAGTTCTTGAACAACGCGAATATCCGCCCCACCATCGAGGAGATGGGTTGCATAACTATGCCGAAAGACGTGTGGTGAAACACGACCTTCAAGCCCGGACAATTTTGCTGCCTTCAAGACCGTTAACCATGCTGACTGTCGAGACAATCGAGTGCCTCGAGCGTTGAGAAAGAGCGCCCTCTCCCCCTGTGAATTCTTGGAAAGTAAAGCTGGCCTTACTCGCACCAGGTAATCCTCAATCGCTTCTAGCGCAAATTTACCAAGAGGAACTAATCGCTCTTTAGATCCTTTGCCCCGCAATTTAATAATAGTGATTTCTTCGCCATCAACAGCATCCTTACTAATGTCGCTTACATCAATTCCAACAAGTTCTGCAACTCGAGCCCCAGTACCGTAGAGAATTTCCACCATTGCTCTATCACGTAAGGAATTTGGATCCGCAGGGTTCATGGTGGATTCAATCAACCGAGTAACTTCCTCTACGGAGAGCGCCTTTGGTAATTTGCGAGCCACTTTGAATTGATTGATGTCCACCATGGGATTCACAATTGAATATTCAAGGGCACAGTATTTGTAGAAGCCTTTGAGCGCAGAGAGAAATCTATTGATGGAGGTCGGCGCCAGCCCCCCACTTTTCAATTCACCAATGAGCTGAGAAATTACCGATTCATCAACCATTTCAAAATCGATTGTGCGTTCGTCAATAAGCTCTTCGAACTTCTTGAGGTCACGTGCATAACTGTCAATTGAATTGGTAGAGAGACCACGCTCGATTCGTAGATGATCTAGATAGGTTGAGATTGCAACGTTACATGGAATAGCCATGGGCTACCGCAACCGCCTCATAGCAAACTTTGCCGGCGTGAACATTGAGTCCCTTTGCAAGCGCTGAATCCTTTGCAATCGCAGCTTCCCAACCATTGTTTGCTAGAGAAAGCGCATACGGCAAAGTTGCATTTGTGAGCGCATAGGTAGAGGCAACTGGAACTGCTCCTGGCATATTAGCTACACAATAGAAAATGGCATCGTGTACCTTAAATGTTGGCTCAGCATGAGTTGTCGCGCGAGAATCTTCGAAACAGCCTCCTTGGTCGATTGCAATATCGACAAGAACTGCCCCTGGCTTCATCCCCTTGACTTGCTCATTTGTCACAAGCTTTGGAGCTTTAGCGCCATGCACCAATACCGCTCCTACTACAAGATCAGCTGACTTTACTTCACGATCGATAGCACCATACGTCGATGCAAGAGTCTTAATGCGTCCCTGGTACATCGTGTCTATGTAAGCAAGACGCGGGAGAGAACGATCGAGGACAGTGACATCTGCACCCATGCCCATGGCAATAACCGCGGCATTAAGACCAGCGACACCGCCGCCGATGACAACAACTTTTCCTGGTGCGACACCTGGAACTCCACCTAGGAGAACGCCGCGTCCGCCATTGGGCTTCTGGAGAGCTGTTGCACCGACCTGTGTTGCAAGACGACCGGCAACCTCAGACATCGGAGCAAGAAGCGGAAGTGTTCCGTTGAGTTCAACAGTTTCATAAGCAATGGCAGTTGTTCCACTGTCAATAAGAGCGTCGGTACATGCTTTGCTCGCTGCTAAGTGTAGGTATGTAAAGAGAATCTGCCCCGCTCGAAGACGTGGGTATTCCGCCTCAATCGGTTCTTTTACCTTCAAAATCAGATCGGCATCGCGCCAGATTTTTTCAACATCGTTTTCGATTGATGCGCCAGCCGCAATGTATTGATCATCAGTAATCGCAGAGCCAAGTCCAGCGCCTTTTTCAACAACCACTGAATGACCTGCTCGAATAAATTCCGAAGCTCCTTCTGGAGTTAACGCTACGCGAGCTTCGAGAACTTTAATTTCTTTAGGGACACCGACGAGCATGGTTAGCCTTTCTTCGCAATTGCTGCGGCTACTAGTCCGCTAAATAGTGGATGTGGACGTGTTGGACGGGAACGAAGCTCTGGATGCGCCTGAGTTCCCACATAGTATGGATGAACGTCGCGAGGTAATTCAACAAACTCAACAAGATTCTTTTCTGCAAAAATACCCGAGAAGTTAATTCCTGCCGCCGCAATCTGATCACGATACTTGTTATTGACTTCATAGCGGTGGCGGTGACGTTCGGAGATTTCAGTTTCTCCGTAGACCTCGGCAACAATAGAACCTGGCATTAATTGGGCCTTATAGAGACCCAGACGCATCGAGCCACCCATATCGGCCTCCCCTGCGACGATATCCATCTGTTCTGCCATAGTTGCGATGACATGAGTGCCTGAATCAGGCGTGAATTCGGCTGAGCTTGCATCCTTGATACCTGCAAGATTACGTGCCGCTTCAATCACCATGCATTGAAGTCCGAGACAGAGACCAAGAGTTGGAATCTTATTTTCACGAGCAAATGTAAGAGCGCCGAGTTTTCCTTCGATTCCGCGAATACCGAAACCACCAGGAACGCATATAGCATCCACTGTTCCGAGTTCCTTCTTGGCGCCTTCTGGAGTCTCACAGTTGTCGCTAGGAATCCAGACAATCTCTACCTTTGCGTTATTGGCGAAGCCGCCCGCACGTAGAGCTTCTGAGACGGATAGATATGCATCGGGAAGATCGATGTACTTTCCCACTAAGCCAATTCGAACATGGTGCTGTGGGTGATGAACCTTCTCAAGAAGAGCATCCCACTCGCCCCATTGAACATCGTGGCCACCGAGGTTGAGTCGACGAACGATGTACGAATCAAGTCCTTCATGATTGAGAACCTTTGGAATGTCGTAGATAGATGGGGCATCGACAGCCGCAACCACTGCTTCCATATCAACATCGCACATCAGTGAAATCTTCTTCTTGATGCCTTCAGGAATTGGGCGATCGCAACGAAGAACGATTCCATCCGGAGCAATACCAATACTGCGAAGTGCAGCAATCGAATGTTGTGTTGGTTTTGTCTTCAATTCTCCTGAAGGACCGATGTACGGAACAAGCGAAATATGAAGATAGAAAACATTGTCACGGCCTACCTCTTGGCGAATTTGACGAGCCGCCTCCAGGAATGGTTGCGATTCGATATCTCCGACTGTTCCACCAATTTCAGTAATAACAACGTCGATATCCGGAGAGTCATTGCCGAGCATGCGCTCTTTAATCTCATTGGTGATATGCGGAATTACTTGTACCGTCTCTCCGAGGTATTCACCGCGACGCTCGCGTGCGATCACTCGTGAATAGACCTGACCGGTTGTGACATTGGCTGAACCTTCGAGATTGCGGTCCAAGAATCGCTCGTAGTGCCCGATATCAAGGTCGGTCTCAGCTCCATCATCTGTTACAAAGACTTCGCCATGCTGGAACGGGTTCATTGTGCCCGGATCTACGTTGAGGTATGGATCGAGCTTCTGCATAGTGACGCGGATGCCACGGGCAACAAGGAGGCGGCCAAGGCTTGATGCCGTGAGCCCTTTACCGAGACTGGAGGCGACTCCACCTGTTACGAAGATGTGTTTGGTGACATGTCCATGGCTAGCGTCTTTTTGGCTCATGGGAGTCGAACCTATCATCCTTTAAGGCGTTCACCTCTCATGGCAAGGAGTTCTGCCGCGTGTTCTAGGGCACTGGTCGACTCTTCGAGACCGGCAAGCATGCGAGCAATCTCCTCTACTCGCGCAGATTCTGACAACTTTTCTACTCCGGATTCGACGATCAACCCATCACTGCGTTTTTCAACTCGGAAATGGGTGTCGGCCCAGGCAGCAACTTGAGGGAGGTGCGTTACCACAATTACTTGTGAGCTCTGCGCGAGAAGATGCAATCTGCGGCCCACTTCAATTGCTGCCTTGCCCCCGACTCCAGCATCTACCTCATCAAAAATATAGGTTCCGACGGGATGAGTCTTTGCGATCACAACTTCGAGCGCCAACATAATGCGTGACATTTCGCCGCCAGATGCGCCCTTGCCAATCGCCACAGGAGCAGCAGTTGCATGTGCCTTAATGGAAATTGTTACCTCATCACACCCCAGTGAAGTGAAGTCACTCTCTTTTAGTGCGCCTGAATAATCTGGAGATTCGATATCAATAACCAGTTGTGTATGGGGCATCGAGAGATGTTTCAGTTCTTCTGAGACAGCGCTCGAGAGATTTTCAGCGGCAACACTGCGAGCTCCTGTGAGAACTTGTGCAGCCTTGACTAAATCCTTCTTAATCTTCGCAAGTTCGTTCTCAAGCTCTGCAATTCGATCATCACCTCCACGAAGATCAGCAATATTCTCTCGACCGCTCTTTGCTCGAGCTGCTAGATCTACCATCGCAGCGTCTGGATCAGCGCCTGTCCCCCATTTCTTAACGAAGGCAGTCAGTTCGGCGCGACGCTCCTGAAGCGCATTGAGGCGATCAGGATCAGCTTCTAACGTTGAAAGGTAGGACGAGAGATCGCGAGATGCCTCATCGAGAATGTAGAAACTTTCAGCGATTTGATCGGTGATTGCATCGAGTCGAGAATCACGACCCTTTGCATTTTCGAGTGAACGTTTTGCAGCACCTAGTGTGGTAATCGCACCAGATTCCTCATCAGATATCGCCTCAAATGCACCAGTGCCTGCAATTCTCAGATCTTCAACGCTGGAAAGACGCGAGATTTCATCTACCGTTTTTGCGATTTCACCTCGAGTCGGCTTGAGCTTGCCCCAGCCATCAAGGAATTCTTCGAGTTCAGCTATCTCGCTATCGCGCATCGAAGATGCGTTCTTCATTACTTTAATACGATTCTTGAGCTCGAGGAATGACTCATATTGAATCGAATAGCGAGCAAGAGCATCAGAGATTGCAGAGCCACCAAACCGATCGAGGAGTTCACGTTGCTTGGCTGGCTTTACCAATTGAGTATTTGCGGATTGCCCATGGATCTCAATCAAGTGAGTAGACATCTCGGCGAGAGCGCTTGCAGTAACGGTGGCGCCATTGCAGGATGCCTTGCTCTTGCCTTCTGCGGTAACAGAGCGAGAGAAAATGACCTGCGAATCTTCAATAACTGCATTGTTCTCTTCCAGAATATGGGTGAACTCGTTATTGAGTGGCTGATTCACTAAGAAAGTTGCTGAAGCGGTGAGTCGATCAGAGCCGTGGCGAACAAGGGCGCTATCTGACTTTCCTCCGAGAACTAAGTTGAGGGCGGTAAGAATCATGGTCTTTCCAGCACCGGTTTCTCCGGTTAATACGTTGAGACCTTTGCCAAGTTCAAGGTGAGACTCTTCGATGATTCCAAGATTGCGGATAGAAATCTCTTCTAGATACGTGCGTTCACTCACCACGCCATCCTTCTATGGGAAGTTTGAACTTTGCCACCAAGCGATCAGTGAAAAGGGTTGGATTTACGTGAGCCAATTTGATGGTGTGCGGATTGCGAGTAATCACAACACGGTCTCCCGCGACAAGTGGCAGTTTTCGCAGTGCATCTGCAGAGAGCAACGCCACCTGTGATTCGACAGTTACAACGATTTCCGATTGGGTCGAAACGACCATGGGACGCGAGAAGAGTGCATGTGCTGAAATCGGCAAGAGAACGAGTGCATCAATTTCAGGCCACAGAACAGGCCCACCCGCGCTGAATGCATATGCGGTGGAACCTGTTGGAGTTGAGCAGATCAAACCATCACAACCCCAATGAGAGAGCGGTCTTCGATCGATTTCTACGAAGAGTTCGACCATCGTGGTGCGCTCACGCTCGACAGTAATTTCATTGAGCGCCCACCCTTGTGAAATTTCATTTCCATCACGCATGACGGAGTAACCGAGAACCATTCGGTTTTCATAGACGTAGCTCTTATCTACGATGCTCTTGGCAATGTCAGCGAGTGAAGGCTTAGAAACCTCGGCCAGAAATCCGACATGTCCTAGGTTGATGCCAAGCAGTGGGATTCCGCGAAGGAGAGTAACTTCTGCTCCGCGAAGGATTGTGCCATCTCCCCCCAGAACGATTGCAACTTCTACTTCTCCGATGTTGTCGACTGAAACCGGCGCGATGTTGTCGACTGAAATTTCTGTTGGTGTTACGAGTTCAAAGTCGTGCTGAATCAGAATTGAAGCGAGATCGCGCGCTGCCGAAACTGCTTCGATGCGAGAAGAATTGATCAGTACTACTGCGCGTCGCCTGCTCATGCTGGACCATCCGCAATAGCGCGATCAAGATCGGCCTCCTTGATAGCGGGTGCGCCTCGACGAAGCCATAAGAAATATTCAACATTTCCTGCCGGGCCTGGGAGGGGGCTTGCAGCAATTCCCATAGTGCCTAGGCCAACATCGTAGGCAGATTCAGCAACATCCAAGACTGCTGATTTTCGTAATTCAGGATCGCGAACGACTCCGCCGGCGCCAAGTTTTTCACGACCCACTTCAAATTGCGGTTTCACCATCAGAACGAAGTCTGCATCTGGTCGCGAGACGGCAGCGAGAGCAGGCAGAACTAATGAGAGTGAGATAAAGGAGAGGTCCGCAACTACAAGTGCAATTTCTTCTCCGACCTGGTCGCCAGTGAGATGGCGAATATTGGTGCGATCTAGAACTTTGACGCGCTCATCGGTGCGGAGCTCCCATGCAAGTTGCCCATATCCCACATCAACTGCAACAACTTTCTTGGCACCCCGACGCAACAGAACATCGGTAAAGCCACCAGTAGACGCTCCGGCATCTAGACAGGTCTTACCTTCAACTACTACATCTGTGAAGACATCGAGGGCACCGGCGAGCTTATGCCCACCACGAGATACAAAGTCATCGCGATTTCCCTGGATAACAATGGATGTCTCGGCATCAACTTGTGTTGCAGGCTTTGTTGCAGGAATTCCATTGACCAATACCGAACGAGATTCGATTAAATCCGCAGCCTGCTCGCGCGAACGTGCAAGTTCGCGGCGGACGAGTTCTGCATCGAGTCTGGTCTTCATATGGTTTTACTTATTAGAGGCCATCGATTGAGTTGAGTGAATCCTGAAGTTTCTTGTGAAGCGCTTCAAAACGAGCGACATGTTCTGATGGATCTGACGCATCAATCTCTTCGAGTTCGCGGCGGACCCCATCTACGATTGATTCTTCAGTTGTCTCAGAATGCACTTGGTTCATCTGGTCGCTCATTACTTGCTCGCTTTCGCTTTTACTGTTTTCGCGCTCTTCTTGGGAGCGCTCTTTGCAACCTTCTTCACTGGCTTTGCGGTTTGCTTCTTACTGCCTTCGAGTTGTGCAACACGTGCTACGAGCTTGTCATATTCCTCGCGCTTAATAAAACCCATCTTCGAAACCGTAGTCTCGACTTCTTCAGCAATTTTCGCTTTGACGGATTCAGCGCTCTCGCGAGCCCAATCGTTGAAGGCTGATGCAACCTCTGTAGGAGTTCGCTCTCCTTCAGTCAGCTGATGAAAGTAGCTCTTGAGAGTTGAGAGAAGTTCGCCAGCAGGAGTCTTAGCCATGAGGTAAGAGTAACGGCTTACAGTGATGAAGTGCCCGCCATAGGCTGGCTATAGGCGCGTGATGCTCTCGCCCTCAATCTGCCAGCGACTTGCAAGTCCGGCAGGGCCTTGCCAGAAACGTCTACGGACTGCGCCAGAAACTTCAACCCACTCCCCTGGTTTGAGAGAGAGCGCGGTGCGACGGGATTTTGCACTCCAGGCAGCTATATCAAGGGTATCAACACCCTCGCGCTCGGCGCGTGTGACTATGAGACGGAATTCAACAACATGCTCTCCGCTTGGCAGTTCACGATCTATCGCGTGAGCCGAGACTCTGCCTCTTAATAGACAATCATTGAGCGAGAAATCTTCTCCCTCTGAAACTTCTGACTTCTTCTTTGCTGTCATCTGTGAACCTCCATCAATAAATGAAGGCGAGATTCTTAAGGATAAATGGCTATCGGAATAAGAACTGAGTGGACGCTGTGGATAGAACTATGCCTGTGCACGTTCTGCTGCATCAGTCTCTTCATCTACATCGAGAAGAGCACACTTGCCAAACCACTCGCGAGCCTCTTCGAGTCGACCAGATGCAGCAAGCGCATCAGCGTACGCATAACGAATACGAAGCGACCATGGTTCGCGATCGTTCTGAAGTTCGCGACATTGCAGAGTGACAACAGCTGCATCAAACTCACCGAGATCGCGACGAGCACCTGCTGCAACGATGCGCATCTCAATTTCTTCAGCCTTGCCAAGACGTGAAACCTCTGGAGAACCAGCCATTTTCAGGGCTTTCAGTGGATTTCCAAGACCTCGCTCACAATCTGCCATCACTGGCCATGCTGTGACATCACCAGAGATTCGATTGGCGGCGCGCAATTCTTTCAATGCAATTTCATAATGGCCTGCACGGTATGCGGCATATCCAGCTGTCTCGCGAACTACTGCAAGACGACCTGCATGATACGCAGCAGCGGTCGCATGTTTATGTGCAAGCTCTGGA
This sequence comes from Candidatus Planktophila sp., assembly GCF_046070465.1. Taxonomy (GTDB): domain Bacteria; phylum Actinomycetota; class Actinomycetes; order Nanopelagicales; family Nanopelagicaceae; genus Planktophila. Next base: position 13,256 of record NZ_JBJTMK010000084.1, read on the forward strand.
TCAATATCCATATATAGGTTAACGCAGACCATATGGCTTGCAACTACCTTTGCATTTTCGGCAGAGAGACTGAGCAGCTCCGCGCGAACACTCTTCTCTAGCTCTTCGCCAGTGACATGCTCTGGAATATCGGGCTCAAAGATGCGTGGACGCACGCGGGATGGGTCGCGATCCATCGGTGTTGGACGAAATCCGCGAGGATCGCTGACTGAGCGACCATCGGAGACATTGCGAGTGGCACCGGCGCGGTCATCCCGACCGCCACGACCTGTGTTGCGTACATCTCCGGGACGTGATGGACGATCTCCGGGACGTGATGGACGGCCAGAAGAGGGACGACCAGATCCTGAAGGACGTCCATTTCCTGGACGGCTAGGTCGTTCGTTGCGTTCATTCATCGCTCTCTCCCATCGAGTGCATTTACATTGTCAAGAAAACAAAAAGGGCGCCCACATTGCTGTAAGCGCCCTTTTTATAATGTAAGTCCGGCATCGTTCTACTCTCCCACAAGGTCACCCGTGCAGTACCATCGACGCTGTGAGGCTTAACTTCCGGGTTCGGAATGGGACCGGGTGTTTCCCTCACGCTATGGATGCCGAAACGCTATTGAGTTTTTGGACGTTAAATCACTAAGTAAGCCTGACCAGAAAATAATCTGATCTTCTTTATTAGCGACTCTCGACCGTATCTCGAGAGCCACACAGTGGACGCGTAGCAACTTTGTAGTTAAATCCTCGGCCTATTAGTAGTGGTCAGCTCCAAGCCTTACGGCTCTTCCACTTCCACCCTATCAACCCAGTAGTCTAGCTGGGGGCCTTACTTGGTAAACCAATGAGAAACCTAATCTTGAAGCGAGCTTCCCGCTTAGATGCTTTCAGCGGTTATCCCTTCCGAACGTAGCTAATCGGCGGTGCTCCTGGCGGAACAACCGACACACCAGAGGTTCGTCCGACCCGGTCCTCTCGTACTAGGGTCAGCCCTTCTCAAGTTTCTTACGCGCACAGAAGATAGGGACCGAACTGTCTCACGACGTTCTGAACCCAGCTCGCGTGCCTCTTTAATGGGCGAACAGCCCAACCCTTGGGACCTACTCCAGCCCCAGGATGCGACGAGCCGACATCGAGGTGCCAAACCATGCCGTCGATATGGACTCTTGGGCAAGATCAGCCTGTTATCCCCGAGGTACCTTTTATCCGTTGAGCGACAGCGCTTCCACAAGCCACTGCCGGATCACTAGTCCCGACTTTCGTCCCTGCTCGACTTGTCAGTCTCACAGTCAAGCTCCCTTGTGCACTTACACTCGTCACCTGATTACCAACCAGGTTGAGGGAACCTTTGGGCGCCTCCGTTACTTTTTAGGAGGCAACCGCCCCAGTTAAACTACCCATCAGGCACTGTCCCTGACCCGGATTACGGGCCGAAGTTAGATGTCCAAAGTGACCAGAGTGGTATTTCAACGATGACTCCACCCGAACTGGCGTCCGGGCTTCAACGTCTCCCACCTATCCTACACAAGCCACTCCGAACACCAATACCAAACTATAGTAAAGGTCTCGGGGTCTTTCCGTCCTGCTGCGCGTAACGAGCATCTTTACTCGTACTGCAATTTCGCCGAGTTTATGGTTGAGACAGCGGGGAAGTCGTTACTCCATTCGTGCAGGTCGGAACTTACCCGACAAGGAATTTCGCTACCTTAGGATGGTTATAGTTACCACCGCCGTTTACTGGGGCTTAAATTCTCAGCTTCGCCCGTAAGGGCTAACCGGTCCTCTTAACCTTCCAGCACCGGGCAGGAGTCAGTCCGTATACATCGTCTTGCGACTTCGCACGGACCTGTGTTTTTAGTAAACAGTCGCTTCCCCCTGGTCTCTGCGGCCCCGATCCCCTCCCGGACGCGAAGTCCGTTCAAGGTTGGGGCCCCCCTTCTCCCGAAGTTACGGGGGCATTTTGCCGAGTTCCTTAACCATAATTCTCTCGATCGCCTTAGTATTCTCTACCTGATCACCTGTGTCGGTTTGGGGTACGGGCGGCTAAAACCTCGCGTCGATGCTTTTCTCGGCAGCATAGGATCACCAAATCCCCCCAAACGGGGGTCCCATCAGATCTCAGGCACATTGAGTGGCGGATTTGCCTACCACTCGCCCTACATCCTTAGACCGGGACAACCATCGCCCGGCTCGGCTACCTTCCTGCGTCACACCTGTTAATACGCTTGCCTCCCAGGATCAGGTCCCGCGCTCCACCAAAACCCTTCACCCACAAGGGGTGTCGGGCAGGTCTCGGGCGGTTAGTATCCCCTGTTCAACATGGACGGTTTTTCGCCGGTACGGGAATATCAACCCGTTGTCCATCGACTACGCCTGTCGGCCTCGCCTTAGGTCCCGACTTACCCAGGGCAGATTAGCTTGACCCTGGAACCCTTGATCAATCGGCGCACGGGTTTCTCACCCGTGATTCGCTACTCATGCCTGCATTCTCACTCGTGTCACATCCACACCTGGATCACTCCGGCGCTTCACCCGTGACACGACGCTCCCCTACCCAACCATGCCCCTGAACCACGAAGGCTTGGGTTGATACACGGTTGCCATGGCTTCGGCGGATGGCTTGAGCCCCGCTACATTGTCGGCGCGGAATCACTTGACCAGTGAGCTATTACGCACTCTTTCAAGGGTGGCTGCTTCCAAGCCAACCTCCTGGTTGTCACTGCGACTCCACATCCTTTTCCACTTAGTCACCGCTTAGGGGCCTTAGCTGATGGTCTGGGCTGTTTCCCTCTCGACTACGGAGCTTATCCCCCGCAGTCTCACTGCTGCGCTCTCACTTACCGGCATTCGGAGTTTGGCTAACGTCAGTAACCTTGTAGGGCCCATTAGCTATCCAGTGCTCTACCTCCGGCAAGAAACACACAACGCTGCACCTAAATGCATTTCGGGGAGAACCAGCTATCACGAAGTTTGATTGGCCTTTCACCCCTATCCACAGGTCATCCCCTCAGTTTTCAACCTAAGTGGGTTCGGTCCTCCACG
>NZ_JBJTMK010000085.1:0-9561 GCF_046070465.1 Candidatus Planktophila sp.
TGCAGTCAGCTGTTCTGCACCTGTGTCATCGCGTGATGAAGAGCTAGCAGGAATGCGTCGACCTTCATGGCTGAGCGAGAGATAAAGAGACAATGGCACTGCATAATCCAGAACAATCTCTTCTACTCGTGCAGTATCAGCAACTGGTTTCGAGAATCGGACAACGAGGTGTCCTTGAATTGCACCACGGTGGCGAAGCTGGAACATGAGTAATTTTTGATCGTCGGACCAGTTATTTGGATTGCGACCTAATGCAATATCTGCCGCATCGCGGTCCCACGAACGCCATTCGGCGCTTGTAAATGTTTTCCCCTTACGGCCATCGTCGAACCCATATTCGCCAGCGAAGGTCAGAGAGTCATCAGCGTTGAGTAAACTGATGCGGGCACAGCATGCGCTAAGAGATGCAAGGTGATCGAGCACTAATGCTCGTGAAATCTCATCGGGTGTTGGGTGATAACTCAACCACTCGATAAAGGTGCGAATCTCATTCATATCTAGGACCCTCTCAGATTGCTCTGACATGGATACCGTAGGGAATGCCCCCTTTTTATGCGCTGTGATAACCAGTTTTGACCAGTCAAAATGCGACTGGTCGCTGGCTGGTCAGCGCCTAGAGTTGAGCGTGGAGTGAGCGTAACTGCTCGATATGGGCCTTCATGTGCTCGTGCGCCTTCTCGACCATCGCTGCCAAAGTAAATTCTTGGCCATCGTCACCAGTCGTTATCCGCTCCCAAGCCTCATCTTCGACGAGGGTAAGCACATCTACAACTACAGCACGCAAACCTGCGATCGCAGCGAGGGATTTGGCTATCGAGCGCTTCTCATAGTGCAGAGCGGTGGGATAACGCTCTTCCTCAAAGTAGACCAATCGCGGGTTATCACTGCCGAGTGTGTGGAGATAGCGAGAGGCGAAATGAAGTTCGCCATCGGCCAGGTGATGGATGATGTACGCGGCAGACCATTCGCCTTCTGGTGCGATCTGCCGTGATCGCTCGGGGAACAGGGCAAGTACATCGAGAAGTTCAGTCGTCTGTCTCTGAAAACTTTCCATCGCAGAATGCATTTAGCGGCTCACCACTCCGCCTCGACGACGCGCAAGTGCATCGATGGTTGCAGCCAGGAGAAGGACTCCACCTTGTACCAGATAGTTAATACCCGATGCCATTTGCAATAGGCCTAAGCCGTTATCAATCATTGAAATAACTACAGCTCCGATTGCAGCATGCGCAAGACGACCTCGACCACCAAAGAGGCTAACTCCGCCCACAACAGCTGCTGCAACGCCTGAGAGAACAATTGTTCGCCCAGCAGATCCATCAACAGAGCCGATTCGACTTGCGTGGAAAACCCCTGAAATTACTGCGAAAAACGCGCAAATCACAAAGGCAGCAATGCGAATTCTTACAACATTAATTCCTGCGCGACGAGCTGCCTCTGGGTTGCCTCCGACAGCATAAAGGTGACGACCAAATCGAGTGCGATCGAGAACAAATGTTCCGATAAATAAAATGGCGATGGTGATTGGAACAACGATTGGAACACCAAGAATTGGTATCGAGCCTTGGCTTCTATTCTGATTGAGGAAAAATACTGAAACAGCACCAATAAGACCGAGACTCGAGAGTTTCATAAACACGATTGATATTGGCTTATTTACGAGGCCAAGCACTGATCTGCGACGTCGATCAAACATCGAAATGAGGTAGGAGAGCCCAAGCGAAATAATAATCATGGCCCATCCACCCCACTGAGGCAGATTCTGGTTCATGATTGCAAGTACTTTAGTATCTTCAACACGATAGACGCCGCCTTCTCCAAGAAGTACGAGCTGCATGCCTTGGAAGCCCAAGAAAAATGCGAGAGTCACGACGAATGAAGGGACGCCGATTTTGGCGACCATAAAACCAATAATGAATCCGATAACAAGTCCGACTGCGAATGCTGCAATCATCGCCGGAATGAGTCCCCAGCCTTGGACTTTTACCAATTGAATATAGACGGCCATGGCAACACCTGCAGTAACGCCAGCTGCCAAATCGATTTCAGCAAGCAAAATCACAAAGACGAGTGCAGCTGCCAACATGGTGAGCTCAGCTGATTGAACAAATAGATTTGCAAAATTCAGTTTAGTAACAAAGAACGGGCTAGCAATTTGAAACATAACTGTAAGAACTAAAATTGCGAAGATCGCTGGGACGGATCCCATTTCACCACCCTTGAGGCGGCGAATATAAGCCGTGAATTGATCCTTAACTGTGCCTTCGTGGCCGCTAGCAAGTGAATCTACGAGCTGTGACATTAGAGAGCTCCTTCTTGTGTCTTAGCGCCAGTGATATAGGCAACGACTTCATCGTAATTAGTCTCTTTAGCATTGAGGTTTGCAACCATCTTGCCTAAGTAGAGAACTGAAATTTGGTGTGCAATTTTAAATACATCGCCGAGATTGTGGCTGATGATGATGACCGCTACACCTTGTTCCGCAAGGCGCTTTACAAGGTTTAGCACCTGCTCAGTCTGAGCGACACCGAGCGCAGCAGTTGGTTCATCGAGAATTACGAGTTTTGCCTCACGAAGGACAGAGCGTGCGATTGCAACTGTTTGGCGCTGTCCACCTGAGAGCGAGGAAACTTTCTGGCGCACAGACTTAACTGTCTTTACTGACAGACTTTGGAGTGCCTTTGTCGCTCGGAGCTCCATCTCTGGTTCGTTGAGTGTTCCTGACTTCATATCCTCTTTACCGAGAAACATATTCTGAACGATGTCAAGGTTTTCGCAGAGTGCGAGATCTTGATACACAACTTCAATTCCGAGTGAGCCTGCAGCTACCGGAGAACTAATCTCAACGGGAGAACCTGCAAAGCGAACATAGCCTTCATCAAAAGGCTGTACTCCTGAGAGCCCTTTAATCAACGTGGACTTACCAGCACCGTTATCGCCAACCAGAGCAGTTACTTGGCCAGCGTAAGCAGAGAAATCAATGCCTTTAAGAACATCGACAGGGCCGAAGCTCTTTCGAATTCCTGTTAATTCAATGACGGGTACGGAATTGGTCACGTGTAGCTCATTTCTGAAAAATTATTCTTACTAAAATCTATTGGTCGCAATCTAGTTAATAGGCCTATAAGAACCTAGAAAGGAACCTAGCGCCTTTCGACACTAGGTTCCTTTACTAAGTTCTACCTCTGATTAATCAGATGTATTACTTAACACCGTACTTTGCACATGCTGCCTTAACAGCTGCTGTACAAATATCTGATGCCTTTGCATCCCCTGCCTTAACAACATCCTTGACGTTAGCCTGCTTGATCAAAATTGGTGTTGATGCGAAGAAAGGTGTTCCATCAGCGAGCTTCTTTGGAGCTACTGGCTTCTTACCCTGGAGCAACTGCACAGCAAGATCTGCTGCAACCTTTGCCTCAACCTTGAAAGGCTTGTAAACAGTAGCTGTCTGGTATCCGAGGAGAACGTTCTGAAGACCCGCTACAGATGCATCCTGGCCCGAGATAACTGCCTTCTGGTTGTTCTTGTTAAGGATTGTGATGATTGAAGCTGCGTTGTTGTCGTTAGGTGCGAGAACAGCATCGACCTTACCCTTGACAGCTGTGTAAGCCTGCTCGAAGTATGTACCAGCTGTTGGTCCATCCCATGTGCCCTTCATTGTGAAAGCAGCCTTAGCGCCAGCCTTCTTAAGAACAGCAAGTGCTCCATCAAGGAACATCTTTGCGTTTCCGTCAGCAGGATCTCCAGATGAGTAAATGATGCTTGCGGTCTTGATGTCCTTCTTTGCAGCCTTGAGGCCGTCAACGATTGTCTGACCTTGGAATGCTCCAACAGTCGTGTTATCGAATGAAACGTAGTATGAAGCGCCAGCGATTGGACGATCGTATGCAATAACAGCGATGCCCTGTGCCTTTGCCTTAGTTGCAACTGCTGCACCAGCACCCTGGTAGTCAACAAGAATCATGACGCCACAACCCTTAGCGAGCTGCTGATCTGCAATTGTTGCAAACTTTGCTGTGTCCTTCTGTGCGTTCTGAATATCAGTTTCGAATCCAGCCTTCTTCAAGATTGCTTCGAGTGCCGGGCGATCACCTGGCTCCCAACGTGTTCCTGAATCTGAGTCAGGGAGAATTACGCAAGCACGCTTGCTTGTTGCAGCCTGTGAAGCTGAAACGCCTGTCATCGCTACAGCTGATGCTGCAAGCGCAACGAGGGCAACCTTTACGGTCTTCTTCATCTATGAATTACCTTTCATAATGTCTTAGGGCACGCAAACAAAGGTGACCTAAGAGCTGATTTGTGGGAACACTACTGACACCGTTTAGAAATAGAAAGTGAGTCTACGCATGGAGTGAAATAACGGTTATATAACTCTTGAGGCTTCAATCGCCGAGTGATACAGACAATCGTGAGGAGTGGGCCCTGTCAGGCTCGAACCGACGACCCACGGATGAGGAGTTCTATCACTGCGTGGAAAATAGAAAGCAAAGAGCGGGTGGGAACTCCCACCCGCTCTCGACTGTCCCGTTCAGTTAATTACTTGATAGGCCCTAGCAGAACAATCTTGCCGTTCTTGACTACAAAGCCATTGACATCTACTCCAGATACTTCACCAGTTGAGTCGAACTTAAGTGTCTTAGAGAGACCCTTAGATGACTTAGTGGAGATGTACTTGTTGATTGATGCTCGGTCTTTATTGCCGGCCTTGATGGCTTCTAGGAAGAAGTTAGCAGCATCGTATGACTCAGTGGTGTAAACGCCAGGAGCCCAACCAAGCTTTACCATTTCAGCTGCAAGCTTTGGCGATGCGGTCTCCATTGGGACTGCCGGCGCTGAAAGGATTACACCTTCAGCTGATTTACGAGCTAGCTTGACGAACTGATTATCAAGAACTCCGTCGCCTGCAGCGAAGACAATCTTTGATCCAGAGTCACGGAGCTGCTTCACAAATACCGCAGCTTGCGAGAAGTAACCGGTGTACACGATGGCATTTGCACCAGATTTCTTAACCTTGGCGATTACTGGTGAGAAGTCAGTAGTTCCGGCAGGAGTCGTATCTTTACCAACCACTTTTCCAGCCAAGGTAAAGATTGCAGTCTTAGATAGTCCAACTGAGTAATCGGATGAGTCGTTTACGACAAATACCTTGGCATTCTTTACTTGCGTAACAACCAAACGCGCTAACGCTGGACCTTGATAATCATCGGTCAGAACGGCGCGGTGAAAAATAGACTTACCAAAGTCATACAAAGTTGGGTTAGTGGCAGATGGTGTAATGACAGAGAGGCCCCCTGCGAGATAGACCGGCAATGAGACTTTTGATGCACCAGAGAAAGATGGACCTACGAGGGCAACAACGCAATCTTCCTGTGCAACCTTAGGGGCGATTGGAGCTGCTACTGCTGGATCTCCCTGATCATCTACCTGATAAACATTCGGATCCACGTTGACCTTTGGATTTGCTGCAATGAATTTCTTCAGCGCAAATCTCACTCCGTTGAGTGCGTTAATTCCCAATGCCGCATCAGCGCCGGTAAGTGGGCCCTGGTAGGCAATTTTGAGCTTGCCAGAACACGCTGCAGATGCCGATGGTGCGACAGCGGCTAAGGATGCTGTCGCAACAGCAACTGAGGCCACAACCGCAAAGAGGCGATTCTTCTTCATATTTCTCTCTTTTCGTTGGAGGGATTACAAAACCCATTCTAGAATATGATTGAAATTTCAACTACCTGAGAGCCTGGAATGGGATGAACTTCCCACTATGTGATATCACTTGACGGTGCTGGTGGGCCCTGTCGGGCTCGAACCGACGACCCACGGATTAAAAGTCCGTTGCTCTACCGACTGAGCTAAAGGCCCCAAATAAGCTTTTTCACGCGTGATACAGGTGGAAGAGTATCAGCCGGGCTAGATACTCCCTAATTTACACGGCTTATAGACCGATGAGGTTGAGGATGTAACCGAAGAATGGAATCACAACAATCATTTTTCCGTTGATGTTATTTCCTTCAACGGATTCTAGGAATGTGCCGTTGGTGACCGCGTAAGTAGTACCTGCAACTGATGTTACCTGTCCCAAAATTGGTGAGAGTTCTTTGCTCTGGGAAGTTGCTACAACTTTTTCGCCAACTCCATAAGCATCAGCTTTCTGTGTCACGACGATTGATGATGCTGCAGATCCCACAGCGGTCTTAAATCCAGAGTGTGGATGCTCGATGCGGAATCCCAACACATAGAGAAGAACGAGTGCAACTGCAGCAATCAGAAATGTCTTTGAACGAGCCATTATCGTGAACTCCTTGTCGCGCTCTTTGTTGTTGCTTTACGAATTGTCTTCTTTGGTGCCGCCTTCTTTACTGTCTTTGTTGAACTCTTTGTCTTAGCTGGACTCTTTGCCACGGGCTTTGCAGCGCGTGACTCTGATTTAGCGATGATTGAATTAAGCCATTCTTCGACATCATCATCTTGTGAAACAGCAGGCTGAGGTGAAACCGTCTGGATAAATTTTGGCGCTTCCGCATCTTCTTCTGTAACAGGTCGCTCCGCTTTGCTCTTCTTAGAAACGGCCCTTGCTTTGAGAAGCTCGGTAGCTTTTGCAATCACTGCCTTGTAATCGAAAGCAACTTTATTTTTTGCGCTTTTCTCTTTCTCTGCTTCTGCTGCTGCTTGTTCTGCGGCACCCGCTGCAGATGACATGCCAAGCATCAAGCGAGATGTGCGTGAATCCGGGCGACCAGTGCCACGCCAGGTGGCAACCTCAATAACGCTGCCATTTGAGAGATGGCCTACGACGAGCTTCTGGCCATCTGGGAGGTCGATAACAAGCGGTGATTCATCCTGCTTGATGGGCAGAGAGCTGACTTCAGGCGTACTTTTCGCTTCTTCTTTCTTTGCCATTAGCCAAGCTCAAATCCGACAGCATCATTGATATCACGTGCACTGATTTCGCTGAGAGTCAGGGCAGTTGATCCTCGAGTGACAACGCAACCATCTGTCGCTTCGATAGAGAACTGACGAGCATCTCCAGTACCGGTCCAGTTGGTTCCGGTAAGGGTCTTTGTGCAAGTGATTTCATCGTTAGGCGTGAGAGCAGAATACTTATTTGCAATGGCGCCATCTCCATAGAGTGCGCCTGTTCCGCGAATCGTAAAGGTCACTCTAAAAGTTGTATTGGCGCAGGCAGCTTTAATATTGCTGGCAACAATCTGATTGATTGCAAACTTTCCGCCCGCAAAGGTGTGCTTAAGTTGAATATCTACAGAATCATCACAGGTTCCTGCGGTGAGTGTTCCCGCACCAAATCCGCCACCTACACCGCCACCAGTTCCGTTAGTGCCATTAGTTCCATTAGTTCCATTGGCACCGTTGAGGCCATTAGCGCCAACTTTTCCGTTGCAGATATAAGCCTGTCCGTTGGTAGAAGTGACTACGACGCCACCAGTTGGGCAGTTTGGATCGCCGATATTAAGTAGCGCGGTCGTCACTGATGTACCAGCAGGGCCAGCAATTCCATTAGCGCCAGCAGGACCTGCTGGACCAGTAGGACCTGCAACTCCATCAGCACCTGCGGGGCCCGTTGCACCGGTAGCTCCAACTGCTCCTGGCTGGCCCTCTGGACCTACCAATAAAGTCAATACTTGATTGATATCGGTATTGGTGAGACCAGTATTTCCACCAAGGAGAAAGTTCTGAGTGCTATTGGAATCGGCTGCGAAAGTGACGCCGATACCAGTCATGACAAAGAGAAGTGAGATGACTAGTGAACGATTGAGATATTTCATAGCGCATCCTCCATCTCTCTCTGCCGTGTTGCATGTTCTCCCGATGCTATGACCACGGAATAAAGCGCGTGGATAAAGCCAGGAACCAGTCCGAGAAGTATAAAGGCTCGAGACTTACTAGTGACAGCGAGCGGTAAGAGCTGAATCAGCGAATAAACCGCGAAGGTGCACGCCACAACGATGGCAGCTTCGATTGCCAGGTTTCGCGGAGCATGGCCAGTGATAAATCGGCCCCATTTTGGGAAGACGACAAAGAGCAAGAAATATGGGGCTGAGATAACTATGGCTGCCAAGAAGGTTGCACTCATCTGATTGGTCCAGACATAGACCAATAGCAAAGTACCTAAGAATAAGGTTGTGGCAAGACCTGGTGAGACCACGCGCGCCATAGTGAGTTTCTCATCAGCAACTGAATCGCTGGAGATGGATTCGGCAACAAGAAACTTAGCAAAGATAACAGCTGCAACGAGTGCAGCCATTGGCCAGCGCAAGGTATCTGAAGCCTGACGATTGATGACCAGTGAATCAGTAAGAATTATTGCCATCACAACCGATACTCCACCGACCAGTGCTGCAAGAAGAGAGGCAAGCAAGCGCGAAGCGCTCTCGGAGAGCCTCTTAAAATCATTGCCGATGGTGAGCTTTACCAGAGATGCAATCATCGCCGGGAAGTACCATGCTAAGGAAAATGTCACCGCAACTAGCAAACTTCGAACATTGGTTACATTGCCTAGTCCTACATGCATGAAGCCGAGTGAGAGTGCAAGCACAATTCCTGTGGTTGCATCGAGTGCGCCAATCGCCGCACAGATCATAAAGAGTGCAACTGGACCGTTAGGAATAGCTGCATCGATTTGAATTTTTAGAGCAGTAAAGATTCCAAGCGGAATGGCTAACCACGGCAAAATCGACCATACCGTTGGTGATAGTCGGTGAAGCTGCTCACCTGAATGAAGCGCGACATAACGCGAAAGTGAATTGCCCTCAGATGCCAAGCGCGTATTTCGGAACTTGTAGATAAATGAATTCGATTCGACCTGACGGCGGCCAAAACTCAATTGGCGATAGCGGCGACTGCGCACGGCGGTGAAGATCGCGGTGATGCCGGCAAAGATCAGTGCCAGCAATCGCAAATCGGTTGGAATTTCAGCGATGCGATAGGTCTCGCGCGCCTTAATCTGCACGCCGGCAACAACGGTCTTCGTTCCATCTGCCTCAACTGCCTGGATAACATATCCCCCAGGCGTGAGGCTCTTCGGAATATTGAGGATGTAGCTGTAACTACCATTTGAACTTTTGGCGCTCTGCTGGAAGACGAGTGGAGTGATGTCGCCGCCTTCTAGCTGCATCTTCCAGGTGCCATTGCTACCAGGACCACCCAAGACAATCGATTGGGTCTTGCCATTCTCCCAAGTAAGGAAGGGCACGTTTACCGTGGTGGCAGCGCTTGCTGGGCCGGCGATGAAGAGTGAGGCGAGGAGAAGAGTCATGAGCTTCTTAATCACGTGAGCCTCCCTTCAAAGTATCAATCACGAACCAAAGCCCCACAAGGAGGGGAATCAAAGTAAAGAGAAGCCTGCGATTAAAGAGGAGTCCCAGCTTTGGAATCGTCAAAATCACTGTTCCTAAAACATCTGCACCCTTTGGCTTTTGAATATCGGGAGAAGGGTTGTTATCACCCTTCATCAACCAACCATCCAACGCATTGCCACCGATGATGCGGTGAGTAAAGACGCCTACCGGTGTGCCATTAAATTGACGAGCCTGATAGGCAATG
>NZ_JBJTMK010000086.1:0-6694 GCF_046070465.1 Candidatus Planktophila sp.
ATGGTCGAGTGAATCATCAACTCTGTGATTCCGGGAGAGCTCTCCGGTGATCTACGCATGAGATCTAACGAGAGGCCATCTCGTCCCCACGGGACAAATTGCAGTAAACCAACATACTCGCCATTACGAATTGCCCAGGTAATAACAGCGTCAGAATCTTCTGTTGAGCAGAATCGTCCTAAAGCCATGGAGAACCCTCTCTCATCTCCACCACGCCGCCATTCATTTGCATATCGTGCCAAGAGTCGAAGAGTTGCTTCATCTATCTCAGAAATCTTTTTCGTGATGGTGGTGTTCTCTTCTTTGCGAGCACGGTTAATGGTCTGACGAACATTTTTCATTTGCGGTGTATCAAGTGAGTAATGATCGGTATAGACGATTGCCTCATCACCGATTTCAAGTGCTTCTAAGCCAATGGTTTTATGCCAAACCTCTCCAGCTTTTTCAGTGCATCCATAGATAGCAGGTACCCAACCATGGCGATCTGCTTCAGTAATGAAATTCTCCATGGCGTTAGGCCAACTCTCTACATCACCCAATGGGTCACCCGAAGCGACCATTGTTCCGCCAGTAACCGAGTAAGCAATTGCTGCTTTATCGTTGTTGGACCACATCAGTAATTTGTCATCGCGCTGAGCAAAGTATGCGAGTGAATCTTCAGATGGATACCGCTCAAGCAACATCGAGAGTGCGGCTCGCGCTTCTCGGCTCTGTATCGCCTTTATCTCTATTGGGCGCAAAATCTTTGCAATGGTTGTAGCTGCGATGAAGGCTCCTAGCAACATCAAGGTCGTCTCAAGCCGCTCCTGATATGCCGGGGCGCTAAATGCAATTGGAGCAGATATTCCCACAAATCCTTTAAATACAATTTCAAAACTTTGCAGAAATGAAGGTGGCGAGAGAAAGTATTTGCGGTCGAGATTAACGAAGAGCACCCCGACCAAGATGGAGAGCGCTGACACCCGCACAAAGTACGTAACATCACCTCGGCGGGTATGGGAATCTGAAAGAGTAGTAAATCGAGCTCTCTTGATGAGCAAGAGGGTAAGTAAGGCTAATTCAAAGAGGAGATGAGTGGCTCCAAAGGCCCCAAAGATTAAATGTGATGTGAGGTGGTGGGAGAAGAATCGATGGAGATTATGAAAGATTCCTATCGCGATAAGAGTGGCTTGAAGTGAGGTTGCAAGCAACCAGGCGCGCCTGCGCCGATTCAAAATTCCACGTGCAATCAAGAGTAGAGATATCGCAATGATGAGCGATGCCGCCTCAGTGAGATTGGTGATCGATGTGTGTAGATCTCTACCGACGATATGGACAAGATGAGGAAAGCGGTGGATAGAAAGCAGACCAACCAACGAAGCTGATTGCAAGACCAGTAAGAACGCAATCAATCGAGGTACTCGACTTGTATCTACCATGGCTCAATCGTAAGTGCCCAGAAATCTCTCAGCTAGTCAAATAGAGAGCTTTAGGCAATCTCTCAGCAGATTCAGAGCTATTTAACTGTGAAGGTGACCGAGACGGTTGAGGTGACAGTCTTTTCAATGCTTGTGGTGTCATATGCGCCGCCATCTGCAGTCATTGTTGAATCTGGGGTTGTCACCTGGAAGACACCGGCGCGAACAGATTGAACAGAGCCAACCTTTCCACCAACAGCCTTTGTGATTGCTTCTGCGCGAACTTTTGCATCCTTCATCGCTTCTTCAAGCAACTGTGGGCGAAGTGAAGGAAGAGTGGAGATGTAGTACTGAGGTCCGTAGTTATTAACACTGACGCCAGTCTGCAGCAGCGAACCGATTCCTTGAGATAACTTTGCAATCAACTGAACATCTTGAGAGCGAACAACCACATCGCGATTTGCACGGTAGTTAAGAATGCGACCAGTGCTGTTGCCGTTCTGCCACTCTTCATTGGCATACGTTGAGACTGATCCCAATGTGATATCAGATGCTGCAACGCCGCCATCGGTAAGGTACTTACTGACTGCAATCACATCTGTTCCGACTTTTGTGACAGCTGCTGCAACTGTTGGTCGTGTCAGCGAAACGTTAAGTGTCCATACTGCGTTATCTGCAGTAGCTGACGTCTTTGCAGAACCTGTAACAGTGATTCCATTGGAGGTGCGCGATGCAAAGCCTGATCCAACCTTTGCCAATCCGATTCCAAGTGCCGATGCCAGAATCGCAGCTGCGGCAATGATGGCGAACGCTTTACGGCGTTCGATCTGGATAATTGGGCTATTTGCTGGGTTGAAGTCGTTGTTGCTCATGATTTGAGTGTATTACTCGTCCGTATTGAGCGTGGCTTTATAAGAATGTGACTTTCCTACGAATATTGGCGAATATGAATTAGGCGCTGCCTCTAGTATCCTTAGCCCTAGTCGGACGCTTAAATCAGTACCCGTTTGTTAAGGCTTAAATCTTTACTCGGTATGGCTGTAGGCAAGATGAAGACTGGCGATAGAGATATTTATCGCCCCACATATCGAAGGATAAGAAATACATGGCAACAGGTACAGTTAAGTGGTTCAACTCTGAAAAGGGATTCGGATTCATTGCAGTTGATGGCGGAGGACAGGACGTTTTCGTTCACTACTCAGCAATCCAGGGCAACGGATACAAGAGCCTTGAAGAGGGTCAGGCAGTTACATTTGAAGTTGTCCAGGGTCCAAAGGGTCCTCAGGCAGACGCAGTTAACCCAGCCTAATAACACTTACGAAAACCCCGCCGAGAAATCGGCGGGGTTTTTTCTTTCCCTCAATTATCTGCTTGAACTACTTCGGCGGAACAGGTGGAATCTCTCCTACCTTTGCTTTACGAGCATTGACCTCTTTCACCGGTGAAAGATCTGCGCCCTTCTTCCAGGCATCGAGGTATTTCCACGGAAGAATTTCGCCACGACGCACCCACCATGTATCAGCAGGAGTTGGCCAGGAAATTCCAAAGTGCAAATGAGGCGCTGTTCCACGTGCGCTTCCAGTCGAGCCCACTGCACCCAATACACGACCAGCTTTCACTGCCACTCCTGGTTCGATGCTTGATGGGATGCTCCGCAAATGCGAGCCGTAGTAACGCACGCCATCTACGCCGATGATGGAGACAAAGAGGCCTCCGCGATCAATGCCTAGGTTTGTCTTACCACTCCAGTTATCGATGCGATTGACCTCATCGACAACTCCATCGATCGGGGCTACAAACTTGCATCCTGCCTTGGTCAAGATATCTGTCGCTGCATAATCATGGTGTGCGCGCGCATAGTTAACTTCACATCCAGCAATGGGAAAGGTAAATATTGGAGCAGCTTGCGCAGCCGGCGTAAAGGCAAGAATGAGCGAGGCAAGTGCCAACTTTTTCAACATGGGAAAGAGCCTATCAACGCTGATTATTTAATGAAGTGCTGCACGGTCAAGTTTCGCTGTGACAATCATGTGTGGCACGGTCAGCGCCCACACTGTTACTAGCGTCAGCCACAGAAAATCACTATCGATATTGCTTCTAGAGAAGATTGCAAGGAATCCAACGAAGATGAAGGTACCTGCGAGAGCCGGCAATCCAGGTAAAACTGCCAGGGAAAAAGCTCGAGCCGCTCTTCCTTCTTGATGTGCAGCAATTGACGCAGGCAGAAGTGAGGTAAGTCGTGCTGTATGTCTCATCGCATGCCAGCAGCCGAAGTAGACGGCAAATGCCACAAGCGGTGGAGTAAAAGATGCCAATCCCGCGAGAAGCACAATATCGATGCAATCTCGATACCGTTTTCGCGAGAGAAGAGTGAGAACCGAAATTGTTGCAATTCCTGCAATCAGAATTTGAATCTCTGCCGAATGCCCTCTATCCCAATTGACCAGGAGAGGATTTACCTGCTCAAGTGCTGATGCGCTCTTGTTATTTACGAGTGGAATAAATACTGGCAATACGCCGGCAGGAATCGCATAGGCCCAGATTGGAAGCTGGGTATCACGGTTAGCGCTATGGCGATCGAGCTCACGTAAAAATGCGCTATCCCCGATTCCGAAATGGGTTGCGCTCATGATGACGACCGCGATAAATCCAGCTTCATTCCACTTGAGAATCGCCCATATTGCAACGAGCGCTATCCCAACATAGGCAGCTATGAAGAGTGACATTAAGAGCGGTCGCTTTCGAGGAAGAGTCACGAGATGATCTAGCGCACCGTGTGGAATGCCGATTGCAAGGGCGGCGATTGCCATCGCCACCTGCCAGTTCATGGATTGTGATCCGAGCCAGGAAGAGAAGATCAGAGAAAGGACAACTGAAATCGCGACGGCACTGCTGGAAAAGATGCGAACTCGCTGAAAAGTTTTCTTTTGGGCGCTCTCCATAACAGTCACAGTAGCAATATTTGAGCCCGACTATGCAAAACTAGGCAAATGAAACAGTGGTCCTACATGGGAATGCTCATCTTCACATTATGTGGCTCTGGCTGGCTCGAGATTGTTCTCAAAACCGGCGTCCTGCGACGAATCAAGCGAGCTGCGCTGAGCATCTTGCCTGTGAGCCTCTTCTTTCTTATTTGGGATGCCTATGCAATTGCCAAAGGACATTGGTTCTTTGATCGCAGCCAAATGCTTGGCATATATGGTCCATTTGCGATTCCACTTGAGGAGTACCTCTTTTTTATCATCGTACCCCTGGCTGCAATTCTGACAATCGAGGGGGTTACGACGGTGAAGCCTCATTGGCGCAAGGGAGAGTTCGGAGAATGATCTATTCGGATATTGCCATTGCTGCTCTGACCATCTCTGTGATGGTTGATCTCTTTGTGCTGAAGAATTCGATGCTCACACGTGCCGCATTTTGGACTTCATACGCAATCATTCTACCCTTTCAATTGCTGACTAACTGGTGGCTGACTTCACGCAACATTGTGATGTACAGCCCCGATGCAATCATCGGACTTCGAATCTGTGCAGCACCCATAGAAGATTTACTCTTTGGATTTGCACTCGTGCTCAGCGTGATGGGAATGTGGGAATTCTGGGGTCGCCGCGGAGTTCAGCGCCACTAAATTTTCGTTACTGAGCAGTCAATTCAAAGAGTAGTCCGCTCTCGGGTTTGAAGACTGGAAGCTGTAGACCAATATTAGCGAGCTGCTCTCCTGTCATCGTTACCGACGGCCACCAACCTGGATGCACTTTTTGAAGATAATCTGTGGCGCTCAACTTTTCGTTAACAGTTACTGTATAGACAGTCTTTGCATCAAGACCATCGAAAGTTGCAACGAGCGGTCCAAAATTGTCCAACGAAGTCAGTTGCATATACGTGAATATGGCCCGCTTCTTATCTTGTGCGACTGTGCCATACATCTGAGCATTGCCAACGATGACATCACTGCGCACAACGCTTCCTGAATGTAGAAGTTCACGATTTTTCTTATAGAAAGCGATGTAATCCTTCAAGACTGCGATTTCATCATCACTAGCTTCAGTGACATTCCATTCGATCCCCGCATGGCCAAAGAGCGCGTTCAGTGAGCGGAAAGAGATGCTGTGGGTGCGGTGCATTTGATGACCAGTTGTTGGGCCAACATGTGTCCCGAGGAACTCTGGTGGAATCACCATCGCACTCCAGCGTTGAATCTGCTGACGCTCTAGTGGATCGTTCTGATCAGAAGTCCAGAAGCGATCTGCGTGTTCAATCATTCCAAGATCTACGCGACCTCCACCTGATGCACACGATTCAATTTCAAGCCCTGGGTGGCGACGTTTAAGCTCATCAAATAAACGATAGATAGCTTCAGTCTGCTTGCGAACCACAGGGCGACCGTCGCTGATGGGATCCGACAAGTGGCGGTTGTGGTCCCACTTAATGTAAGCAATGTTATTTTCAGTCAGCACCGTATCTACTTGATTGAGAACGTGGTTATAAGCGCCTTCCTTTGTGAGGTCGAGAACTTGCTGCCAGCGACCTTCCACTGGAATGCGACCTGCCTCATGCAAAATCCAATCAGGATGCGCACGATAGAGGTCAGAGTCAGGGTTGACCATCTCTCCTTCAAACCACAAACCAAATTCAATTCCCTTTGAGTTGATGTATTCGATCATGGGAGTTAAACCATTAGGCCATGCTTCGGCAGATACAACCCAATCGCCAAGACCCATCTTGTCTACTCGACGAGAGCCAAACCAACCATCATCTAGAACAACTCGTTCTACGCCGATTTCTGCAGCCTTGTCAACGATTTTCTTAATTCCTTCAAAGTTGTGATTGAAGTAAACAGCTTCCCACATATTTAAGGTGAGCGGACGTGGGCGAAGCTTTGTTGGGTGGTTGGGGCGTGAACGAACCCATTGATAATGATTATCTGTAATTCCATCTAGCCCTACCTCACTAAATGATGCAACGGCGCGAGGTGCTTCATAACTTTCACCCTTTGCAAGAATGACTTCACCTGGAAGCAGGTACTCTCCCGCGCCAATTGAATTATTTCCATCAATTAGCTTTTCAACATGGTGAATGCTCTGACCTGACCATGCCATTGCAAGTGACCACGCTGAACCAGTTTGGAAACCAGTTTTGTTATTAAGTGCAATCTGAGTGATTGTGTAATCGTGTCCAGTGCGACCTTCAAAACCTTCGCGAGTTGTGAGGCCATATGCCAATGAACGACGCTGAGATGTACGTTCCTTTGTCCAGTGTCCGTAATAGTCGAGCACCTCATCTGCCTGATCAGGAAG
>NZ_JBJTMK010000087.1:0-2935 GCF_046070465.1 Candidatus Planktophila sp.
CTTGCAGTCTCTGTGATTGCTGGCTGGCTCCTCTACAAAGGTGCTCTCAAACTCAACCTCGCAAAATTCTTCCGTTATAGCGGCATAGCGCTCATCGTTGTTGCTGCAGGAATGTTCTCTTACGGAATTCATGAGTTCCAAGAGATTGGTCTGATTCCAGGCGATGAGAACAAGCTCTATGACATTTCAAGTGTCATTAGTAAAGAGAGCGTCCTTGGTTCAGTTCTCAAGGGTCTCTTGAACTTCACCCCAACACCATCAGTCTTGCAGGCGATTGGTTGGACCGGATTTATTGTTGTGGTCTCGTACTTTTTCTTTAAGAAGCCTAAGAAAGTTGCGGTTGCTGCGTAGTTAATCGATGGGCAGATTCAATCTTCTGTCCAAAGTAAGACGAGCCAATAATTATCACGGCGCCAGCAACCCCAAGCAGAGCTAGCTCTTCTCCACCCAGAGAGATACCGACTATTACTGCCCACACAGGTTCTGTTCCAAGGAGCAAACTTGCCCGCGACGATGATGTTCTGCGGATTGCCCAAAGAGTGACTAAGAATGCGAACGCTCCGCAGAGCAAGCTCAAGAATGCGAGATCCAGCCACAGTCCGGTATCAAAATCTTTCAATGCTTGAGTGATTCCAGCTATCGAAAAAGCAGAGTAGATAACTCCGCACGTCAGGCTCTGAAGCAAGGTAATCGAGACCGAGCTGTAACTCTTCGATGCTGTCAGGTGCCCCATCGCAGTTACATGGAGAGCGCGAAATAGCGCTGCTGCCAACATGAGCCAGTCACCTATTCCAGGTGCGGCAAACCCCTTATCTGAAACCAGGAGGGCGACTCCAACCACAGCAAGTACCGTGGCAACGAAGAATGGTCGTGGCAACCAGTTTTTGGAGGCAATCGATTCGAAAATTGGAGTGAAGATAATTGCAAGGCTGATGATGAGCCCCGCATTTGTTGCAGAGGTTTTAGCTACGCCAGAAGTTTCACAGAAGAGAATGAGGGCCTGAGATGAACCGAGACCGATACCAAGGTAAATCTCCGGACGAGTAATGCGATCGCGATTGATTAACCAGATCAGCGCCATCGCTATTGATGTGGCAATGAATCGAAGGCTGAGTACCGTGAGGACTGGCGCATGTTCAGTAAGAGTCTTAGCTGAAAGGTAGCTCGCTCCCCAGAGAGCGGCGACGAGAAGCAGTGCGAAGTCGACTTCACGAGCTTTAAATTTCTGGGTAAAAGACATCTGCGCACCATACTCGAGTAACCGAGCATGGTGCGCAGATATAAGAGGTGCGATTATGCGAGATCGAAGCGATCTGCATTCATGACCTTAGTCCAAGCCGCGACGAAGTCATGTACAAACTTCTCGCGATTATCGTCCTGGGCATAGACCTCAGAGTATGAGCGCAGGATCGAGTTGGATCCGAAGACTAGGTCAGCACGCGTTGCTGTGAACTTCACTTCTCCTGTCGAGCGATTACGCAGGTTATAGAGATTTTCACCTGCTGGCTCCCAGACATACGTCATATCGGTGAGATTGACGAAGAAATCATTGGTCAGCGCTCCAACGCGATCTGTGAAGACCCCATGCTTGCTGCCTTCGAAGTTTGCACCGAGCACGCGAAGTCCTCCAAGAAGGACAGTCATCTCTGGGGCTGTTAGGCCTAAGAGTTGTGCTTTATCGAGCAAGAGTTCTTCAGGCTGTGCTGAGTACTTTGCCTTGAGATAGTTACGGAAGCCATCATGAATTGGCTCAAGTGGAGCAAAGGATGCGACATCAGTCTGCTCTTGAGTTGCATCGCCACGTCCCGGAGTAAATGGAACGGTGATGGAGGTGCCAGCTTCCTTTGCTGCCGTCTCGATTCCAACATTTCCCGCAAGGACAATTACATCTGCAAGAGATGCGCCTGCAGATTGAGCTAGCGGTTCCAGTACAGAGAGAACCCGTGCCAGACGTGTTGGCTCATTGCCTTCCCATTCAACCTGAGGCTGAAGGCGGATGCGTGCACCGTTTGCCCCACCACGCTTATCTGAACCGCGGAATGTACGAGCGGAATCCCAAGCAGTGGCAACAAGTTCAGAGACAGTCAAATCAGTTGCAGCAATCTTTGCCTTCACTTCTTCAACGTTGTACTGAGTTGAACCAGCAGGGATTGGATCCTGCCACAGCAAATCTTCTGCAGGAACATCAGGTCCAAAGTAGCGAGCCTTTGGTCCAAGGTCGCGGTGAGTGAGTTTGAACCATGCGCGAGCAAATACTTCACTGAAGTAATCAGGGTTTGCGTAGAACTTCTCTGAAATTGCGCGATATGCAGGGTCCATCTTCATCGCCATATCCGCATCAGTCATCATCGGGTTGTAGCGCTTGGAAGGATCCTCAACATCTACCGGCTTATCTTCTTCCTTGATATTGATTGGCTCCCACTGATTGGCGCCAGCAGGCGACTTGGTGAGCTCCCACTCGTATTCCAAGAGCAGCTTGAAATATCCGTTATCCCATTGGGTCGGGTTGGTAGTCCAAGCGCCTTCTAGTCCTGACGTTACAGTGTCACGACCCACGCTGCGGGTGGTGTGGTTCATCCAGCCGAGGCCAGCTTCGTGGATATCGGCGCCTTCCGGAGCAGGGCCGAGATTAGCTGCCTTGCCATTTCCGTGAGCCTTACCGACAGTATGACCACCTGCAGTCAGGGCAACAGTTTCTTCATCGTTCATCGCCATTCGAGCGAAAGTTTCACGTACATGCGCCGCTGTCTTAATGGGATCTGGATTTCCATTAACCCCTTCAGGGTTTACATAGATAAGACCCATGTGAACTGCTGCAAGTGGATTTTCGAGAGTGGTTGCATCATTAAGATTTTCATAGCGCTCTTCTGACGGTGCAAGGAATTCATTTTCGCTGCCCCAGTAGATATCGATCTCTGGGTGCCAGATATCTGCG
>NZ_JBJTMK010000088.1:0-19498 GCF_046070465.1 Candidatus Planktophila sp.
CATTGTTCACACCGAAAGAGCGAGCAAAGAGCGGAAGTGTTGGTGCGATGATTCCAAAACCGACTGCAACAAAGAATGAGGCAAAGACAAGAACCCCTACTTCACGAGGAAATTCGCGAAGGGGGTTCTTCTCTTTCAGTAAGGTGAAAATTACCCGAGCGCCTCACCAGCAGCTTCATTGCGGGCAGCTGCATAATCTTCTGATGTGCGAAGCGGCGTCTCGCGCATGAAGAGCGCCACAAAGAATCCGACTGCAACAACTGGTGCTGCAACAAGGAAGACGATGTGGAATGAGTGAACGAAGGCATCCAAGACCGCAGTCTGCACCTGAGCAGGAAGGGTCTTGATAAGTGATGTATTGCTCTGAATCGCCTCAATCTTTGCTGGATCGATAGCGCCGGCAGCATCTGGGTTCTTCGCTGCAAGCTCTGCAAAGTTGCTCGCCATGTAGTGGCTGAGACGGTTGGTCAGGATCGCACCGAAGAGCGCTGTTCCGAATACAGAACCAAGCGAGCGGAAGAAGGTGTTAGAGCTTGTTGCAACGCCCATATCTTTGAAATCAACTGCATTCTGGAGGGCGATCACGATGGTCTGCATAGAGAGACCAAGGCCTGCGCCAACCATAATCGCAAAGATTGAGAGCTTCCAATAAGGAGTATCAATCTGAAGTGTGTACATCGCGAGGATGCCCACTGTCATGATTGCGGTACCCATGATTGGGAAGCGCTTGTAATGGCCGTGCTTTGTAATGTACTTACCGCTGAAGATTGATGTTGTAACGATTCCAAGCATCAATGGAATCAACTTCAAACCAGCTGAAGTTGCTGAATAACCCTTCACAACCTGCATGTAGAGAGGCAACATCACGATTGCGCCGAACATACCTGCACCGATGATTGCTCCGAGAATTGAAGTCAAGGTAAATGTGTGGTTTTTAAAGAGTCCTAAAGGAATGATTGGTTCCTTTGCGCGGCTTTCCCACCATACAAATGTGACGGCGAGCAGTAATCCAACTACGAGGTAAATCAGTGTACGTGAATCTGTCCAACCGTTCTGCGGGCCATAGACAGCTGCAGAGAGAAGTGTTGAAGTGACAGCAGTAACGAGAAGGAGTGCGCCGAGATAATCAATGCTGTGCTCGCGCTTGATCTTTGGAATATGGAGAACTGCAGAAGTAATTGCAAGCGCTGCAATTCCAAATGGAAGGTTGATGTAGAAGATCCAACGCCATCCGGTAATGCCAAGAATCGTCGCATGGTCTGAGAAATATCCACCAAGTAGTGGTCCAGCAACTGAAGAGAGACCCCAGACGGCACCGAAGTAACCCTGGTAGCGACCGCGCTCACGTGGAGGGACGATGTCACCGATGATGACGAATGTCAGCGCCATCAATCCACCTGCACCAAGACCCTGGATTGCACGGGTAGCGATGAGCTGCCCCATGTTCTGGGACGCTCCTGCGAGGAATGAACCAATAAGGAAGGTAACAATCGCGAACTGGAAAACCACACGTCGACCATAGAGATCTGAGATCTTGCCGTAGAGAGGCGTTGATGCAGTTGAGGTCAGAAGATATGCGGTGACGACCCATGTGTAGTGGTCGAGACCGTTGAAATCTTCAACGATGCTCTTGAGAGCGGTTGAGACGATGGTCTGATCGAGAGCTGCAAGCAACATTCCCGTCATGAGACCGCCGAGAATGATCATGATTTCGCGATGCGAAAGTTGTTTTGCCGGTGCATTTGTATTCATAGAAGCGTAAGTTTACTCCGTGAAATCGATAATCGCTGAATCGCTCGTCAAGACTTACGACAAAGGAAAAGTCCGCGCGCTCGACAGCTTGAACTTAGATGTTGAAGAAGGAACAGTTCTCGGAATCCTTGGCCCCAATGGCGCTGGGAAAACCACAACAGTGCGAATCCTTTCAACTCTATTGCGACCTGATTCTGGTTCAGCAACCGTTGCCGGCATCGATGTTATAAAGAATCCTGAGAAAGTTCGTGAAGTAATTGGCCTATCCGGTCAATACGCAGCAGTTGATGAGATTCTCACCGGATATGACAATCTCGTCATGTTTGGCGAGCTCTATCACCTGGGAAAGAAGCAAGCTGTCGCACGAGCTCATGAGTTATTGGAGCGCTTCGGATTAACTGAAGCTGCAAAGCGACCTATTAAGACTTATTCAGGAGGAATGCGTCGCAGGCTAGATCTAGCTGCATCTCTGATTGTGAAGCCGAAGGTTCTCTTCCTCGATGAGCCAACGACAGGACTTGATCCACGTGGCCGCCAAGATATGTGGGGAGTCATCGAAGAACTTGTAAAAGATGGTGTCACTCTTCTTCTCACAACGCAATATCTTGAAGAAGCTGATCAATTGGCTGATGAGATTGCTGTGATTGATACCGGCAAAGTAATTGCTCGAGGAACCTCGGATGCGCTGAAGAAACAAGTGGGCGGTGAGCGCCTCGAAGTTGTTGTAGATAAAGAGCACATCGCAAAGACGATAGAGATTGTTACTGCAATCAGTGGAATCACACCATCGCTCGATGAAGGACTCCGACAAGTTTCAGCGCCGGTATCGACCGGATCAAAAGCGCTTCTTGATGTGTTGAAATCGCTCGATGAAGCAGGAATTCATGCACTTGATGTTGGGCTAAAGCGCCCATCGCTCGACGATGTATTCCTATCCCTTACAGGACATGCAGCAGAAACACAGGAGGGCAGCAAGTGAGCGCCATGAGAGATACCGCAATCATCACGCAGCGCCAGTTGCGACTCTTAACTCGCGTCCCTGAGGTGTTAATTTTCTCCACTATTCAACCGGTGATGTTCGTGCTTCTCTTCCGTTATGTCTTTGGTGGTTCTATCAATACAGGCCAACCGGGTGGGTATGTGCAGTTATTGATGCCGGGAATCTTTGTTCAGACCGTTGCATTTACTCTTGCAGGAACCGCATCAGGTTTAGCAGAAGATATGAAGAAGGGTCTGATTGATCGTTTTAGATCACTACCAATTTCACAATCAGCACTCGTAGTCGGTCGCACTCTAGGAGATTCACTTCTCAATATCGTCGTCCTCGCTGTTATGGGAATCGCAGGGTTTGCAGTGGGATGGCGGCCAAGCGGCGGCGCAGGAAATGTTGCGTTGGGATTTTTATTCTTACTTCTCTTTGGCTATGCCCTTTCCTGGGTAGGTGCGCTCGTAGGTCTATCGGCCTCAGATGCTCGCGTTGTTCAAAATGTCAGCTTTATCGTGACCTTCCCACTGACATTCTTATCGAACGCATTCGCGCCAACCACCGGAATGCCACGAGCTCTGCAGTACTTTGCAGAGTGGAATCCAGTATCAACGATGGTCGCTGCCTGCCGTCAGCTCTTCGGTCTGGAAAATCAATTTGGTGCAACCGCTGGATCATTTCCTAGCGAGCACCCACTGACTACATCACTTTTCTATATCGTTGTGATTATGGTGATTTTCGTACCTTTGAGCCTTCGTCGTTACCGTAATTCAGTTAATTAATCGCGGCGAGTATTGCGCTGTAAGTGGGACTAGGCACTTCCATCATCTGGAAGTGCGAAACACCTTCAAGTACGTTTAGAGCCACTGATTTCTGCTGCTCTTTCATCACAGCAACATATTTCTTGGAAAGCTCTAGCGGTACGCGTTCATCCTGATCCCCATGAATAAAGTGAAGTTCGGATGTTGGGGCTGGGCGTACCATCGGATCGAGCTCAGGGCGCAACGTTGCATCTACCCCTAGCCATTCAGCGACAGCTTCGCGCCCTAATCCGAGGCGCTGACTTTCAATCAAATCTGTTACTGGCGCTAAGCCAATCACCTTCTTCACATTAGGAAATTTGTCTCCTAAGAGGAGTGCGAGGTGACCACCGCTTGAGTAGCCGATCAGAGTTATTGTTGAATCTTCAAGAGTTGAAATGGCGAAAGCCAAATCCCGGAGAGTTGTTTCAGGCTCTCCGGCAACACGGCGAAATTCTGGGAGGACAACTAAATAGCCTTCTTGAGCTAGCGCAACTGCAAGTGGACGCATGTGCTCGCGATCAAAGAGATTGCGCCAATAACCCCCATGAATCAGAACAAGTGTTGGTGTATCGAGATTGCTCTCACCGTAAAACTCAAGAACCTGATCTGGATCGTCACCGTATTTAATGACAGAGACGGCAACTTCTTTCTGCGCATCTTCAACTGAACAGGCAGGAAAAGTGGGATGAGAAGTTGTCATGAAAAGGGAGGTTTTAGGCGAAGAACTCGGCAGCTTTGATTTCAACCTTAATCTCACGACCGTTAGGTGCGGTGTAAGAAACTGTTGAACCAATTTCAGCGCCAAGAACTGCTGAACCTAGTGGTGACTTCTCTGAATAGACATCGATGTCACCAGATGCAATCTCGCGGGAACCGAGGAGGAACTTGGTCTCATCTCCTGCGATCAACGCAGTGACAACCATTCCGGCTCCGACCTTTCCATCAGCACTTGCTGGTGGAGTTCCGATATGGGCATTTTCAAGCATCTGCTTGAGCTGACGGATGCGTGCCTCCATCTTTCCTTGCTCATCACGAGCCGCGTGATAGCCGCCGTTCTCTTTGAGGTCACCTTCAGCACGAGCTGCTTCAATCTTTGCAGTGACTTCTTTGCGGCCTTCACCTTCGAGGTGGGCAAGTTCTGCAGCGAGGCGGTCTGCTGCTTCTTGAGTTAACCAAGTCTGTTGTGAGCTCATAGCGGAGAAGGATACTAGTAAGGGCTAGAGGTAGTACTAGTCGAGATGGCAGGCTATTACGCCTGCATTGACCGCATCTGCGCGAGAAGGAATGGTCACAGTTCTCTCGATGGGTCCGGTAGCGGCAGGAATGCGGTCATCGATCTGGCCCACGATGACCTTGTCGATATCGCGAGCGGCAATAGTGCACATCGCAGTTTTGGATGGATCGCGGCGATTGATTGTGTAGCGAATTTCAGTATTGCGGGGATCTTGATTATTAAATGCAACTAACGCATAACTAATAGGCGGTTCTGCTTGATGCATCCCAGCCCAAATCAACCAAGCGCCACCAATAATCGCAAAGCTGAGTGCATATGGAATCCATGCGCGCTGCGGACGAACTCCATAGCGATCATTGAAGTCAAAGTCGGATTGAGTGTCGCTTCCACGCATGCCATGATTGTCTCATGAATAAAGATGTCGACATGGGTGTTGCTGGTTCACTGACCATGATTGTGCTTGTGAGCGCAACGGCTTTTTTATTACGGAGCTTCTATAAGCGCTACACACGCATGATTAATCGCGAGGATATCGATAACAATTAAGAAGTTTGCGACGGCTCTTGCAGTTCTCGCACTCGCCGCAATTTTCTCAAGCCTTGGTTTATGGCAACTAGATAGAGCTCGCGAACTATCGGCGTCACAGAAAGCCAAGCCAGTTCAAGACCAGAGAATATATAACCTCGAAGATCTGACTTCAGCAGAAGGTTCTCTTCCGGTTTCAGCCTTTGGAAAGCGTGTTGCTCTCAAAGCTCATTACGTAGCAACGTATAAAGCTCCCAATCAGATTTCATCGGATGGAACTGTGGCTGATTGGGAAGTGGCTCTCGCGCAGGTAGATACCGGTTCTGCGATCTTGGTTGTACGAGGCTTATGGAGCGATCGATTTACTCAACCACCAATCGTGATGGCCAACCTCGTTGAGATCACCGGAACCATCTACCCGAGCCAATATGAAGATC
The DNA here is from genome assembly GCF_046070465.1 of Candidatus Planktophila sp. GTDB lineage: Bacteria > Actinomycetota > Actinomycetes > Nanopelagicales > Nanopelagicaceae > Planktophila. The sequence continues at coordinate 5,737 of NZ_JBJTMK010000088.1, forward strand.
GCGCAGCCAACACTGCATCTCAACTTTCTAGAATCGATAGCAGCCTTCTGACATCGACCTCAGATTTCCAGCTCTACGATGGTTTTGTTTCTGCCACTTCCGAGTCTGTCCGAGATGGCGCAATCAACCGCACCCGCCTCCAGCTTGCTCTTCCCAATGGCGATATTCCTGGCTATTACTGGCAACACATCTCTTACGTAGTTATCTGGTGGTTTATGGCCGTCCTTGTTCTCTGGGCGCCGTTCTATAAGCGCCGTGACGAGGCAGGCATCGCAAGTTAGAGTTGGGTCCATGAAAACCCCTCTCGCAAAATCAGCGCTAGGTCGCTTCCGCACAATGGCAATCATTTGTGGCGTCAACCTTCTCCTTCTTGTGGTCTACATGATCGCCAAGTACGCCTTCGATGCCTTTGATAAAGGGAACCCATTCATCTTTATTCCGATTGCCCACGGGTATTTCTATATCGTCTACATCTTGACCGTCCTTCAATTGGCAGTCCAGAAGCGGATGTCATTTGGCCTGATCATCGCTCTGATTGCAGCCGGCACAATTCCGGTGGCTTCATTTGTCGCAGAGCGGAAAATTGTTAAAAAGTATTCGTAGTCGAATCAAATCCCTGCTCTACCCTTTTTATGAGTGGCGGATAGTTAAGGATCTCGACTTCACAAGGACCCCTCGCCATATCGGCGTGACCCTTGACGGCAACCGCCGCTGGGCGAGGCAGAACCCCGACGCCGCAGATCCCTATGGCCATAAGCGCGGTGCCGAGAAGATTGCAGATTTATTGGGGTGGTGTGAAGAGACCCAGGTCGAAGTTGTGACCCTGTGGATGCTCTCGACCGATAATTTCAAACGCACCCCTGAAGAGGTCAAGACTCTGATTGAGGTCATCAGTGAAATCGTCGATGACCTTTCTGCTAGAAAACGTTGGAGCATCAAAGCTGTCGGTGCTCTGGATGTTCTTCCCGAAAATCTTGCGGCAAAGCTTGCCAACCTTCCTGATTGTCCGAACTCCAAGCTCCAGGTCAATGTTGCAATTGGTTACGGTGGGCGACGTGAAATCGTCGATGCTGTCAAAGGCTTCCTTGGCCAAGAGGCAGAGGCGGGTCGCACTCTGAAGGAAGCGATAGCCGATCTCGACGCCGATGCGATTGCCCGCCATCTCTACACCGCTGGCCAGCCCGACCCCGATCTATTGATTCGCACATCGGGGGAGCAGCGCCTCGGCGGATTCCTGCTCTGGCAATCGGCGCTCTCTGAGTTCTACTTCTGTGAGGCCTACTGGCCCGATTTCCGTCGCGTTGATTTCCTGCGAGCGCTCCGCGATTACTCGCACCGCCACCGCCGACTTGGCGCCTAGCCAATCGGCGCGAAGAGATTGCCGACTTGGCGCCTAGGTAAACATTCGATTACGTCTGAGAATTAGCGGGTGTGTCGAACTAATTTGATAATCGCTAGAAGCGTATCTTTCGAAAATGCTGACTACCTATGTTCTCGACACATCAGTACTTTTGGCAGATCCTGGAGCCATTTTCCGATTTGAAGAACATGAGATTGTGATTCCGATAGTTGTAATTGGTGAGTTAGAGAATAAGCGCGACCACCCTGAGCTCGGGTACTTTGCTCGAGCAGCACTTCGTGCTCTCGATGATCTTCGGATAGAACATGGCCGCCTCGATAAGCCATTGACCGTGACTCCGGAGGGCGGCATTCTCACGGTAGAGCTCAATCACTCAGATACCAGCTCACTTCCCACAAGCTTCCTTCGTGATGGCAATAATGATGCTCGCATTCTTACCGTCGCTAAGAACTTGATGTCAGAGGGTAAGCGGGTGGTCTTGGTAACGAAAGATCTACCACTACGCGTCAAAGCATCTTCAGTTGGTGTCGAAGCTCAGGAGTATCTCGCCGAACTTGTATCAACAAGTGGCTGGACTGGAATCGAAGATATTAGCGTCGGCCACTCATTAATTGATGAGCTCTACTCTTCGGATTTCGCCGAACACGAAATTGCCCATTCCGCGCCAGTGCACACTGGAGTGCTACTTCATTCAGAAAAGGGAAGTGCGCTCGCTCGTGTTACTCCGGATAAGCGGTTGCAATTAGTGCGCGGTGATCGCGCCGCCTTTGGTCTGCACGGGCGTTCAGCCGAACAGCGAATCGCACTCGATCTACTCCTTGATGAATCAATCGGAATCGTCTCACTCGGAGGCCGAGCAGGCACTGGAAAATCTGCCCTCGCCCTATGCGCGGGGCTTGAGGCGGTGATGGAGCGGCGCCTCCACAAGAAGGTGGTGATCTTCCGCCCTCTTTATCCAGTGGGTGGACAAGAGTTGGGATACCTGCCAGGCAGTGAAGGGGAGAAGATGTCACCGTGGGCGCAGGCGGTCTTCGATACTTTGGGCGCGCTTGTCAGCCAAGCTGTCATAGATGAGATTCTTGATCGAGGACTCGTTGAAGTTCTCCCTCTCACCCATATTCGCGGCCGATCACTTCATGATTCCTACGTCATCGTCGATGAGGCACAGTCGTTAGAGCGGGGAGTTCTTCTGACTGTGCTCTCTCGCATCGGTCAAAACTCTCGGGTGATCTTGACCCACGATGTGGCTCAGCGAGATAACTTGCGGGTGGGGCGCCATGATGGAGTTGTCGCGGTAGTCGAGACTCTCAAGGGCCATCCACTCTTCGCTCACATCACGCTGACTCGCAGCGAGCGCTCGCCCATCGCCGCGCTCGTCACGGAACTGCTAGAAGGCCCTGAGGCGTAGAGAGAATTTAAACTGAGCGTCTAGGAAATCGGCCTCTCTTAAATCTCACAGTCACATATCGGACATTTAGGACTTTGCCCTATCTGAGCAGGGCTTTTACTTATCCCCAATCCTCACGATTTCTGGGAATTTGCGACTCACGCGTAGAAAAATTTGCGACAACGCGCGCTGATTGGAACTCTTTAGCCCAGCACGAGCCACAAAGGCGCGGTTAGAGATGAAGAATGGGGGTGAGTTACACCGATGTCAGTTTCAACTATCGCTACCAAGAAGCGGGCTATCTGGTCGCTCATCACTGCAACCCTGATTATCTCGATCGCCCAGCCAACGGCTCAAGGTCTGGACTTCCCAACGACCACCCGCCTCAACCTTCCTGAAGGTCCGTCAGCGAGCCTGACGATCTCCAAGGATGTTGATCTCGGACAGACCGTCGCAGCCCCCATCTCAGAGATGGCAAAGGTCGCAGCGATGGCTCGCCAGGTAGAGCTCGCTCGTAAAGTTTCCGGTGCCAAGTACGTCGCTCGAGTCATTATGCAGAACGAGTACTCATGGGGCGCAGATCAGTACAGCTGCCTCAACCGACTTTGGACGAAAGAGAGTCACTGGAACTACAAGGCTCATAACTATCGTTCCGGCGCACATGGAATTGCTCAGGCGTTGCCAGCATCAAAGATGGAGATCATCTCAACCGACTGGCGCACCAACCCTGTTACTCAGATTCGTTGGGGACTTCGCTACATCGATCTTCGTTACGACACCCCGTGCAAGGCTTGGGCAAAGTTCAAGCGCTCGCACTATTACTAAGCCGCGAAAAGAATTGAAGCTTTAGGCAAGGCTAAGAAATTCTCGGCTATGACAGAACAAAGGCACATTGTCGGCGGCTTGCCGGTGCTTCAATTCTTATAGAGGCTTAGTGGAGATTTGAAGTGGGCGCATGGTTTCGGCGAAGAAATCGTTGCCCTTGTCGTCAACAACAATGAATGCTGGGAAGTCGACAACGTCAATCTTCCAGACGGCTTCCATTCCTAAGTCTTCAAAATCCAAGACTTCAACTTTCTTAATGCAATCTTGAGCAAGACGAGCTGCAGGTCCGCCGATGGATCCGAGGTAGAAGCCGCCGTGCTTTGCACAGGCATCGGTGACGGCCTTAGAGCGATTGCCCTTTGCAAGCATCACGTGAGATCCGCCGTGGGCTTGGAAGTAATCCACATATGAATCCATGCGGCCTGCTGTTGTTGGACCAAATGATCCTGATGCATAGCCAGCTGGAGTCTTAGCGGGACCTGCGTAGTACACCGCGTGGTCCTTCATGTAATCAGGCATTGGTTTGCCCTCATCCAACATCGCCTTGATACGTGCATGGGCGATGTCGCGAGCTACAACGATGGTGCCGGTCAATGAGACGCGAGTCTTGACTGGGTACTTTGAAAGCTCTGCGCGGATTGCATCCATCGGCTGATTGAGATCGATCTTCACCACATTCTCATCGAGATGAGAATCAGTGGTCTCAGGCATGTAATGGACTGGGTCAGTCTCAAGCTGTTCGAGGAAGATTCCATCCTTGGTGATTTTTGCCTTCGCCTGGCGGTCTGCAGAACATGAGACTGCAATGGCGATAGGTAGTGATGCTCCGTGACGAGGAAGGCGGACAACGCGCACATCGTGACAGAAGTACTTTCCACCGAACTGAGCGCCGATTCCTAGTGTGCGAGTGAGCTCGAGGACCTGCTTTTCAAGATCAAGATCGCGGAAGCCGTGGCCGGTTGCAGCGTCTCCTGAAGTAGGCAAGCTATCGAGGTAATGAGTCGATGCGAGCTTTGAGGTCTTAACGCAGTGCTCGGCACTTGTTCCACCAATGACAATTGCAAGGTGATACGGAGGACATGCTGCTGTTCCTAATGAACGCAACTTGTCATCGAGCCAATTGATAAATGATGCTGGATTGAGAACAGCCTTCGTCTCTTGGTAGAGGTATGACTTGTTTGCACTTCCGCCACCCTTTGCGATGAACAAGAAGTTGTACTCATCTTGATGATCGCTATCTGCATAAATCTCAATTTGTGCTGGCAAGTTGTTGCCGGTGTTCTTCTCTTCCCATGTTGTGACAGGAGCCATCTGTGAATAACGAAGATTGAGCTTTGTATAAGCATCGTAAACGCCTTGAGCGACTGCCACCTCATCCTTAGCGGTCGTCAATACATATTGACCCTTCTTGCCCATAATGAGAGCGGTGCCGGTGTCCTGGCACATAGGTAGAACTCCGCCAGCTGCAATGTTGGCGTTCTTCAATAGATCGAGAGCAACAAAGCGATCGTTGGCTGAGGCTTCAGGATCTTTAAGGATATTTGCCAGCTGCTGCAAATGATCAGGGCGTAGATAATGGTTGATATCGTGAATTGCTTCTTCGGTTAACTTTGCAATTGCTTCTGGTTCAACCTGGAGAAATTCTTTATCGCCAAGCTTGACGACCGATACGCCTTCTTTGCTGACCATTCGATACTGAGTTGTGTCTTCACCGAGTGGGAGTAAATCTGAATATGAAAATGTTGGAGACATTTACTTGCTCTCCTTCTTTACTGATGCGAGCTTCTCTTTTGCACCATCGAGCCACTCTTGGCAGATCTTTGCGAGCTCTTCGCCGCGCTCCCAGAGCTTGAGAGATTCTTCAAGCGAGGCGCTTCCATCTTCAAGGGATTCCACGATTTCAGCGAGTTCATCCCGGGCTGCTTCGTATGAGAGTTTTTTATCGGCCATGAGCCAAATCTACTCCGCGGGGGCAATTAATTAACTGTGGCGCTGGTCTCGCCCTTGGCAACCTTGATGGCGAGAACCTCACCTGTTTTTAGCTGCTTCGGGTCGCGGATGACATCTCCCTTGGCATTGCGAACCACCGAATATCCTCGGTCAAGAGTTGATTGCGGTGACAATGAACGAAGGTGGGCAGTAATCGCCTTGAGCTCTTTGCGCTCTGCATCGATGGTTGCGGTAAAACTTCGTGTTGAACGTTGGCGAAGGTCATGGAGCTCTTCACTCAAGATAGTGAGAAAGGCACCAGGATCTTTCATTACAGGGCGAGAACGCAACTGGGAAATGAAATTCTGCTCGTATTCGATTTGTGCAGAGAGCGAACGAAATGCACGGTCGCGAAGCTTCTGAATATTCGCAATTTCTTCGGCGATATCAGGAACAACCCGCTTTGCTGCATCGGTCGGTGTTGATGCGCGGTAGTCAGCGACAAGGTCGAGAAGTGGTGAATCTTTCTCATGGCCAATCGCACTGACAATTGGAGTTTCACACTCAGCTGCCAATCGGACCAACGATTCATCACTGAATGGCAGAAGGTCTTCAAAAGAACCGCCGCCGCGAGTCATGATGATGACATCAACCTCGGAATCAGCCTCCAGTTCACGAAGTGCTGCAGACACCTCAACAACAGCGGCTGCTCCTTGAACAGTTACTTCACGAATTTCGAATTCGACTGCTGGCCAGCGCCGCCGAGCATTTTCAACAACATCTTTCTCTGCATCAGTGTTTCGCCCGCAGATCAAGCCAACTTTGCGAGGAAGGACAGGCAAAGCAACCTTGCGATCGAGTGAGAAGAGGCCTTCTCCAGCCAATAAGGTTTTCAGCGCTTCAAGCCGTGCAAGTAATTCACCGACACCCACTTGGCGAATCTCGCGGGCCGACATCGAAAGCGTTCCTGATTTTGTATACCAACTTGGCTTTGCGTAAATCACCACACGAGCATTGGCTGGCAGTGGCTTTACTGCGGCGATGACTGATTTATGGCACATGACTGAAAGGCTCATATCCGCGCTGGTATCACGAAGGCGCATAAAGGCCATCATTCCGCTACGTTCATTGAGTTCAGCGATCTCGCCCTCAATCCAGATAGGGCCGAGGCGGTCTACATATTCTTTGATTACTTCAGTGACCACGCGCACCGGCGCAGGGGATTCACTTGAAGTTTCGAACATGGGGTAAGGCTAATAGACTCCACCTATGGCTAAGAGAGTTTTGATCGCTGCGCCGCGTGGTTATTGCGCAGGCGTTGACCGTGCAATCGTCACCGTTGAAAAGGCGCTCGAGCTCTATGGCGCTCCTCTCTATGTCCGCAAAGAGATTGTTCATAACAAGCATGTGGTGGCAACTCTTGAACAACGTGGCGTGATTTTTGTAAACGAGACAGATGAAGTGCCTGAAGGTCAGACCGTGGTCTTCTCGGCGCATGGAGTATCCCCTGCAGTGCACGAGCAAGCTGCTCAGCGTAATCTCAAAACCATTGATGCAACATGTCCACTTGTTACCAAAGTGCATCACGAGGTGAAGCGTTTTGCAGATGCGAATACTGAAATTCTCCTTATCGGCCACGAAGGACACGAAGAAGTTGAAGGCACTGCAGGCGAAGCACCTGGCCAAGTTCGTGTTGTCGATGGCCTTGATGGTGCACGTAATGTGCAACCAACTCCAGGAAAGAATTTGATTTGGCTCAGTCAGACAACTCTCAGCGTGGATGAGACTCTTGAATCTGTGGCAATTCTCAAAGAACGTTTCCCAGAGATTGCCTCTCCTCCTTCAGATGACATCTGTTATGCAACACAGAATCGACAAGAGGCGATTCGTGGGATTGCAGCTCAGTCTGATTTAGTCCTTGTAGTGGGCTCAACCAACTCTTCTAACTCTGTTCGTCTGGTCGAGGTCGCACTCGAATACGGCGCTAAGGCTGCCTATCTGGTCGATTATGCATCAGAGGCGAAAGATGAATGGCTAGAGGGCGTGGAAACTGTTGGCGTCACCAGCGGTGCCTCTGTTCCGGAGATTTTGGTGAAAGACCTTTTGAAGTGGCTTGAGGTGCACGGTTATCATGATCAGCAGGAAGTTATGGCAAAGGAAGAATCGCTCACCTTTGCCCTGCCGCAGAATCTGCGTGCAGAACTTAAAGCGATTGGTAAGTAGCTCCGATATCTGCACCCTTACGCTTTGACGGGCGGCTCTTCGCCTTCTCATTGAGAAATTGGTACCAGCCATAAGCAGCTGCAATCAGTAAGAACGGTGCAACGCTGGCAAGTGATGCCATGAAGTCAACGCCAACGCGAGAGATGCGTAGACCATCAGTCATGATTGTGTAGAAAAGTGCAGTTGCTGCATAGGCAAGCGGCGGTGTTACCGCTGTGACATACCGTGTGCCGGTACGACCGTAGGCGACTCCGCCGTAAGTCACAACAATCAGAACGAGACCAGAGAGAAAACCAGCGCCACCGCGGATAAACATTTCTGCGAAGGTAAAGAATGCGATGAAGAGAATCTGCAGAACAACGATTCCTTCTTTCTTGAGTCCTGGGCCAGGAAGAGTGGGGAGGGCTGGCTTCTTGGGAAGTTTCTTCTCTGACATTTACTTACTCCTCTACAACTTCTACATCAATAAAATCATCGGCATCGGCGAGGTCAGGATTGTTGAGCTCACGTACATCTGCAGGTGCCTCAGGATATTCGATAGCAAGCTTTGCCTTATCGCCAGCAACGCCTAGAGCGCTGATTTTCCTTGCTGGCGAAAGTACCGTCTTCTCTGCAGTAGGAATGAGATCTTCATACGCCTTTGATGTGCTGTTAATAGCCTTACCAACGGCAACGATTTTGCCGTGAAGAAGGGTGATGTTCTTCAGGAATGTCGCTGCAACCTTAGTGATGTCATCAGCATTCTCTGCCAATTTATTGCGGGTAAAGATATGTCCTACAGTGCGCAGCAGTGCCATCATCGACGTCGGGGTAGCGATGGTGACACCGACTTTAAAAGCCTTCTCAAGGAGCATCGGATCAAGGCGTAGCGCCTCTGCCAGCAGCGTTTCAAAAGGTAGGAAGAGGACAACGACATCTGGGCTGCCTGCGGATTTGTGATAACCGCGCTTTGCAAGGGCTTCAACGTGCTTGAGCAAATCCTTGGTATGCGAAAGTAAGAAGTCATCGCGAAGACTTTGATCTTCGGTGGCAAATGCATCGAGGAATCGCTCGAAGGGAAACTTGGAATCGATAAAGAGCATCGATCCACCGGGCATGCGCACAGTGATATCTGGAATGCCCGAAGAATCTGCATCAGTTGTAGAACGCTGTGCCTCGTATTCGATGCCTTCGCGAAGACCTGCTTGCTCGAGTAAGAGTTCGAGCTGTGCCTCACCGAACTTTCCACGCGATTGTGAACTGGAAAGTGCGCCAGCAATTTTGCGAGTCTCATCAAAGAGATTGGTCGATGCGGTGCGCATCTCGTTGATGGTGGATTTGAGTTCGACTTCGGATGCCACGCGCTTTTCTGCTGCTTCTTGCGCCTGCACTCGCATACGTTCGACAGTGGTCTTCATCTCTTCCATCTGCGTTGCGATCTTTGCCTGGCTCTCGTTCTTGCTTTCAGCATCTTTAAGACGTTCTTCGCTCTTTTCGAGAAGCGCTTTCAGCGCAACGACATCATTGTTGGCGGTAGAACTCTTGGAGCGTCCAAATTTCACACCAAGAAGAAGGCCGATAGCCAGACCGATAAGAAGGACAAGAGAAGTAGTAAGCGCGTTGGACATGGGGCAATAGTCGCAGGGGGCGGTGACAAATCCGCTGATTTCACGGATGCACAGGGCACGCCGTAGGCTCGCTCACTATGAGCCTCTCCATTGGAATCGTCGGCCTTCCCAATGTCGGAAAGTCGACCCTCTTCAACGCACTGACCAAGAACAACGTTCTCGCGGCGAACTATCCCTTCGCAACAATCGAGCCAAACGTAGGTGTCGTTGGCGTGCCGGATGAGCGCCTGGCAAAGCTTGCCACAATCTTCGGATCAGAGAAGCTTCTTCCAGCAGCGGTTGAATTCGTCGATATCGCGGGTATCGTCAAAGGTGCATCTGAGGGTGCTGGTCTTGGCAATAAGTTCTTGGCAAACATCCGTGAGACCGATGCGATCTGTCAGGTCATCCGCGTCTTCACCGATGGCGATGATGTTCACGTTGATGGCCGCGTTGATCCTTCTAGCGATATCGAGACAATCAATACCGAACTCGCGCTCGCTGACCTTCAGACAATTGAAAAAGCAATTCCACGCCTTGAAAAAGAAGCACGCACGGATAAGACCAAGACTGCAGTTCTTGAAGCAGTAAAGGCAGCTGAGGCGCACTTGCAATCAGGTAAGCCACTTTCAACATCTTCAATTGATCGCACTCTTCTTCACGAACTTCACTTGCTCACAGCAAAGCCATTCCTCTATGTCTTTAATGTGGATGCAGCAGAACTGGGTGATCAAGATTTACGTGCAAAGCTTTCAGCGCTCGTCGCTCCAGCAGAGGCGATCTTCTTAGATGCAAAAACAGAGGCAGAGCTCGCGGAACTTCCTGATGAAGATGCACTCGAACTTCTCGAAGCAGTTGGCTTGACCGAACCAGGTCTGGCAACTCTTGCTCGCGTTGGTTTTGACACTCTGGGTCTTCAAACATATTTAACTGCAGGTCCAAAAGAGGCACGTGCTTGGACAATTCACAAGGGTGACACTGCGCCCATGGCAGCAGGTGTGATTCACACTGATTTCCAAAAGGGCTTTATCAAAGCGGAAATCGTTTCCTTTGATGATTTGATGGCAGCGGGTTCGATGGCTGAAGCAAAATCAGCGGGCAAGGTCCGCATGGAAGGCAAGGATTACGTCATGCACGATGGTGACGTCGTCGAATTCCGCTTTAACGTCTAGTGAAGCAGAGCATTTCCCTCGTCGTTGAGGTTTCAGAAAGGAAATGCTTACCTGCTGTTCACTTAAGATGGCCAAGCTTCCACCGTGAAGAAAGCCCGGACTAGCTACATCGATCGCGATCTCTCCTGGCTCGACTTCAATACCCGAGTCCTTGAACTCGCTGAAAATCAGAAATTACCGCTCTTGGAGCGCGTTAAATTTCTCGCAATTTACTCATCCAATCTCGATGAATTTTTTATGGTTCGAGTCGCCAGCCTGAAACGCAAGATTGAATTTGGAAGCAGTGAGACTCTCATATCCGGCCTTACGCCTCGTGAACTCTTAGTCGAGATTCATCACAAAGTACGTATTCTTCAAGAACGAGTCTCGTATCTCATAGAGAATGATTTACGGCCGCGCCTTGCTGAAGAAGGTATCAAGCGCGTGAGTTGGGATTCGCTCTCTGATGAAGAGAGGAGTCCGCTCACAGAGAAATTTATTAGAGATATCTTTCCGGTGCTCACACCACTTGCCTCTGATCCAGCGCATCCATTCCCACACATTTCTGGCCTATCACTCAATTTAGGAATTATTGGTCATGGATCTGAATCTGGCGAAGAACAATTTGTGCGAGTGAAAGTTCCGTCAAATGTGCCACGTATGGTGCGTGTCAACGATAGCGATTACTCATACATCCTCTTGGAAGATTTAATTGCCGAGCATCTCCATCTCTTACTTCCCGGAGCAAAGATTGAGGAAATCTATTTCTTCCGAGTAACCCGCAATCAGGATCTCGATATCGATGAAGACGATGCAGAAGATTTGATGGAGACGCTGGAGGAAGGGCTCTCTCGAAGAAAATTCGGTGCAGCTGTACGCATGGAAGTTGAGCAAGGCGTCTCACCTCGTCTTTTGGAGAAATTAGTTGAAGAGCTTGATATCGATACTCCAGAAGTCTTTACCCATAAGCCCCCGTTGGATCTGACCTACTGCTTTGAGATGTATGGCATTGATCTACCTCATCTCAAAGATGGTCCTTTCCGGTCGGTGCAGCCTCATGAGTTAGAAGACATTGATCGTCATGATGCCGATTTGTATTTTGCTGCTATTCGCGAAGGCGAAATCCTGCTTCATCATCCCTATCAAACCTTTACTTCGACCGTTACTCGCTTTGTAGAGCTCGCGGCTGAAGATCCCAAAGTCCTTGCTATCAAACAGACTCTCTATCGCACCTCAGGTGATTCGCAGATTATGAAGTCTTTAATCGAGGCGGCTAAATCGGGTAAACAGGTATTAGCTGTTATCGAATTGCGAGCTCGTTTTGATGAGCAGGCAAATGTTCGCTGGGCGAAGAAATTGGAAGACGCTGGGGCACACGTCGTTTACGGAGTTTTAGGGCTTAAAACTCATGCCAAAGCAAGTTTGGTAGTCCGCAAAGAAGATCACGGGCTCACGGTGTATTCACACATCGGCACCGGAAACTACAACCCAAAGACAGCTCGAATCTATGACGATCTCGGAATCTTGAGCGCAGAGCCTCGACTAGGACAGGATCTATTGACCCTCTTCAACCACTTAAGCGGAGTTCATTCTCAGTCTCAGTATTCGAGGTTGCTCGTTGCTCCACACGATATTCGCCAAAGTCTTTTGGAGAAGATTGAGAGAGAGCGCAGAAATCATCTCAATGGCAAGCCAAGTCAGATTCGCTGGAAGGTAAATTCCCTCGTCGATAACACAATGATCGATGCACTCTATAGCGCCGCAAAAGATGGAGTACCCATTGAATTGAACGTGCGCGGTGCATGCTCTTTTAGAATGTCAAAAGTTGCTCAGTTTCGAAACGTCAAGGTGCGATCCATTCTGGGCAGATTCTTGGAACACTCACGTATTTATAACTTTCATAATGCAGGCGATGAAGAATTCTTTATTGGAAGCGCAGACATTATGGAGCGCAATTTGGATAGGCGCGTGGAAGCACTCGTTCGCATTGAATTGCCACAGCATCAAGCCCATTTGAAAGAGATCCTCGAGCTTTCTATCTCTTCACGGTTTAGGGGTTGGCAGATGCGAGAGGACGACACTTGGGATTACCTCAAAAATGGCCCAGAGGGTAAACAACTGGAAGATTTCCAGGAGTACTTCATCGAAAGGTATAAGAAATGATTAAAGCTGCCGGCGCCGTCATTTGGCGTGAAGAGACTCCTTTTGAATTAGAAGTTCTGCTAGTTCATCGCCCGCAATATGATGACTGGAGCTTTCCAAAAGGAAAAGTTGAATCCGGTGAATCTGCAATCGCAGCAGCTTTCCGAGAGGTCAAAGAAGAGACCGGTGTAACTGCGGTCTTCGGCCAGTACCTTGGGTCATCCTCATACAAGATTGAAGGAGATAAGAAGAAAGTTAAGTATTGGATGGCGATGGGTCTGCCCGCTTCAGAATCGTTTACTCCCAACGTCGAAGTCGACAAGATCGAATGGGTCTCCATTAAAGAAGCTCGTCACTTTCTTTCCTATGATGAGGATCGCGAAATTCTCGATGAGTTTATTAATCGCGAGCGTTACACCAGCACCTTAATTCTCTTGCGCCATGCAAAAGCAATTAAACGCAGTCAGTGGAATGACTATGATTTAGATCGGCCGCTTGCGGAAGATGGAATTGAACAAAGCAAGCGTTTAATCAGCCAATTAGAGCCTTTTGGTGTTCAAGGTATCTTCTCTTCCGATGCTTCTCGCTGTTTTGCAACTGTAGAACCTCTTTCGCTCTACCTTGATTGCAAGGTTACGGTTTCAGCTGACCTCAATGAAGAGAGTTATGAGAAGAGCGAGAAAACTGCGCTGAATTACGTTAAGCATCTGATGCGCTATCCGGGCAACCAGTTAATTGCCAGCCATAATCCGATCATTCCGCATATCTTGACCAAGATTGCCCGAGTCGAATACTCGGCGGAAGATTTAGATCCAGCCGATGCCTGGGTTGTTCATCACCGTGGAGATCAAGTACTTGCAGTGGAATTCTTGCGCCACCCAAAGGTGGAAAAGGTGAGTCAGTCAGAATAGAGCTATTAGCTCTTTAGCCAATCTAGCCTTTGCAGGACAATTCCCTCTCGGAGCGCCCAAGGACATTGTGAAATCTTGGTTATTCCGAGCGTATTCATCGCGCCTTCGGCAACCATGGCACCGGCAACTATTTGATACGCTCTACTGGCAGAGACTCCTGGTAAGTCCGCCCGTTGAGCGCGGGTCATCTTTGCCAATCTCGGAACAATGGTCCGCAATCCTTCGGCGGTAAGAGAGCCGCCGAGTTC
>NZ_JBJTMK010000089.1:0-28484 GCF_046070465.1 Candidatus Planktophila sp.
CGAAGTAACTGCCGATGAGGTAATCGTGTTGAGCGAATCAGCTCCACTGCCTTTCCCAATCGATTCAGGTAACGATGCTGAAATTTCTGAGGAAGTTCGCCTTCGTTACCGCTACTTAGATCTTCGTCGCGAACGCCCAGCTGCAAATATGCGCCTTCGCTCTAAGGTCACATCTGCAATTCGTCGCGTGATGGAAGAGCTCGATTTCCATGAGATTGAAACTCCTTACCTCACTCGTTCGACACCAGAAGGTGCGCGCGACTTCCTCGTTCCAGTGCGTCTGCAGCCAGGCTCTTGGTATGCACTTCCTCAATCACCACAGCTCTTTAAACAACTGTTGATGGTCGCAGGCATGGAGCGCTACTACCAGATCGCTCGTTGCTTCCGTGATGAGGACTTCCGCGCAGACCGTCAGCCTGAGTTCACTCAGCTGGATATCGAAATGTCATTTATTGATCAAGCAGACATTCTCGCCGTCGCAGAACAAATCCTCGTAAAGATTTGGAAAGAGTCTGTTGGATACGATATTCCAACTCCTATTCGTCACATGACATATGCAGATGCGATGGATAAGTACGGATCAGATAAGCCTGATCTTCGTTTCGGATATGAGCTCGTTGAAGTTACGGATTACTTTAAAGAGACACCTTTCCGTGTATTCCAAGCACCATATGTCGGTGCGGTTGTGATGCCAGGTGGGGCGGCAACTCCACGTCGCGAGCTCGATGCCTGGCAAGACTGGGCAAAGGCGCGCGGCGCAAAGGGAATCGCCTACATCTTGGTTAATGAGGATGGAACGCTCGGCGGCCCGGTTTCGAAGAATATCTCCGAAGCAGAGGCGGCAGGAATTGCCGCTCTCGTGGGAGCAAAGAACGGTGATGCAATCTTCTTTGCAGCAGGCGAGCGTTCGCCATCTCAGCAACTTCTTGGAGCGGCTCGTCTAGAAATTGGAAAGCGTTGCGGCTTGATCGCTGAAGGTCAATGGGAGTTTCTCTGGGTTGTCGATGCGCCCATGTTTGAGCCAACAGATAACGGGGGATGGACTGCAGTTCACCATCCATTTACTGGACCTAAGCCGGAATTTGCTGCCACATTTAAGAGTAATCCAGCAGAAGCTCTCGCTTATGCATATGACATCGTTCTCAATGGAACAGAGCTGGGTGGAGGGTCGATCCGTATCCACGATCGCAATATCCAGAAGGATGTCTTTTCAGTGATCGGTCTTACCGATGAAGAGGCACAGAGTAAGTTCGGCTTCCTCCTCGAAGCATTTAACTATGGTCCACCTCCGCATGGAGGAATCGCACTTGGTCTCGATCGAGTATGTGCGTTATTGACTAACTCAGATTCAATTCGAGAGGTCATCGCATTCCCTAAGACCGCCAGCGGTGGAGACCCACTCACAGGTGCTCCAACTCCAATCACCGTAGCTCAACGCAAGGAAGCTGGGATCGATTGGGTGCCGGAAAAAGCACCGGTTAAAGAATAAGAAACGGTAGGCTAGAAACATGGGTCCAGGCGGAGTAGCAACAATCATTGCATCGGTATCTCTTTTGATTATCGCTGTGGCGATTGCCTATGTGGTCGTTCGTGTTGGCAAGCTCGTTGATGAAGCGTCGACAAGTTTGAAAGCTCTCACGGATGACACGACTCCACTCTTGGAAGAATCAACCCGAACTCTCGAACTTATTAATAGTCCTCTCGAGAGTTTTGCCCGTATCACCAAGAACGTTGAAGAAGTCACCTCCAAGGTCACCGATGCAACTACAGGTTTTATGGAGAAGAATGGTCCTGCAGTCAAAGTGGCTGGTGCGCTTCTGAGTGCAGCTCAGATTAGCAAGGGACGTAAAGCTAAAAAGAAAGCTGAGTAGTCCTCACCGTGCAATCTGCAGAAATTCGCTCACGCTGGCTTCGATTCTTCGAGTCGGAGAACTCTTTAGGTCTCAACCACATAGTGGTTCCGTCGGCATCTCTCATTGCAGACGATCCCAACTTGCTACTCGTCAATGCAGGTATGGTTCCCTTTAAGCCTTACTTTCTCGGTGAGGTAAAGCCTCCATTTGAGCGAGCAACCTCTGTACAGAAGTGTGTACGTACCCTCGACATTGATGAGGTTGGTAAGACAACACGACATGCATCGTTCTTCCAGATGTGTGGAAACTTCTCTTTCGGCAATTACTTCAAAGAGGGTGCGATCGCACTCGCATGGGAGCTACTCACCAAGCCCATTGCAGATGGTGGTTATGGATTCCCCGAAGATAAATTGTGGGTGACCGTCTATCTCGATGATGACGAAGCTGAAGATATTTGGCATAAAAAGATTGGCATTCCTAAAGAACGTATTCAACGTCGCGATATGGCAGATAATTTCTGGTCAATGGGTGTGCCAGGTCCATGCGGTCCGTGTTCTGAAATTTACTTCGATCGCGGACCTGCATATGGAAGCGATGGCGGACCGATTGCAGATGAAAATCGTTACCTAGAAATTTGGAATCTGGTCTTCATGCAGAATGAACGCGGCGAAGGCGGCGGAAAAGATGGCTACCCAATTCTCGGCGAACTTCCTGCAAAGAGCATCGATACTGGTCTCGGTCTAGAGCGCGCAGCAGCGCTATTGCAAGGCGTTGAGAACATCTATGAGATCGACACGACGATGCAGATTCTCTCCAAGGCGATGGATCTCTCTGGCGTTCAGTATGGATCAGCGGAGAAGTCAGATATCTCATTGCGCGTAATTGCAGACCATGCACGCACCGCTGCGATGTTGATAGGCGATGGCGTAACTCCGGGCAATGAAGGCCGTGGCTATGTTTTGCGTCGAATGATGCGTCGCACGATTCGTAATATGCGCCTTCTAGGTACCAATGATCCGATCATGTCAGAACTCACTACGGCGGCCATAGGTGCAATGGGGCCTCAGTATCCAGAGCTGGTTGCAGATTCAAAGCGCATTCTTGCCGTTGCCACCTCTGAAGAAGAGTCATTCCTTCAGACGCTCAAGAGCGGTACACAGATTTTTGATCTTGCCTCTACAGCGTTGAAGTCCGAGAAGAAGACGGTTCTTCCAGGTGATGAAGTCTTTAAATTGCATGATACTTATGGCTTCCCATTTGATCTTACGCTCGAGATGGCACGCGAAGAGGGTCTCGAAGTTGATGAGGATGGCTTCCGTCGTCTCATGAAGGAACAGCGCGATCGTGCTAAGGCAGATGCGAAGGCGAAGAAGAGTGGCCACACCGACCTCACTGAATATCGCAAGATTGCAGACGCTAAGGGAGTCACTGACTTTATTGGTTATTCGCACACTGAGGCCGATGCCAAAGTCAATGGAATCCTGGTCGACGGCCTGAGTGTCTCTAGTGCATTCGAAGGCGATGACGTAGAAGTTATTCTCGACGCAACACCCTTCTATGCAGAGGGGGGAGGACAGCTCGCAGATGGCGGTCGAATCACTCTCGCTAATGGTGCAATCATCGATATCTCTGATGTGCAAGCTCCGGTGAAGGGTCTCTCGGTTCACCGTGGGCGCGTTCTCATCGGTGAAGTTTCGGTCGGTGCAGCGGGACACGCTGTCATCGATGTCGAACGTCGTAATGCGATTTCTCGCGCACACACCGCAACTCACATGGTTCACAAAGCCTTCCGTGAAATCTTGGGTGAGACTGCAACTCAGGCAGGTTCTGAAAACTCACCTGGCCGTTTCCGCTTTGATTTCCCTTCAACAGGAGCAGTCTCTCCTGGAATTCTTAATGAGGTAGAAAGTCGCGTCAACGCGCTTCTTCTCAACAACTTGGCTGTGACAGCTGAAGTGATGACACAAGATGCCGCAAAGAAGATAGGTGCCATGGCCCTTTTCGGCGAAAAGTATGGTGATCAAGTTCGTGTGGTGAGCGTTGGTGATTGGGCACGAGAACTCTGCGGAGGCACTCACGTATCAAACTCGGGCCAGCTCGGAATCGTTAAACTCATCGGTGAATCTTCAATTGGAGCAGGTGTCCGACGAGTTGAAGCGCTGGTGGGATCAGATGCATATAGCTTCTTAGCTCGAGAACATATTCTCCTTAACTCGCTCACTGATTTGATCAAGGGTGCTCGGGTAGAAGAACTTCCAGAACGTATTCAAGGTCTCCTCGACAAGATCAAAGAGATTGAGAAGGAGCTCGCATCAGTTCGCTCAGCACAGGCACTTGCAAGCGTTGACCAACTCGCAGGTTCAGCGGTGCTCATCGGAGATACAACCTTTATTGGTGGTCTGTTGCCTGATGGAGTTTCTGGCGACGATCTCAAAAAGATCTCTCTCGAACTTCGCAACCGAGCATCCAATTCTGTTGTCGCACTTATTAGCGCCAACAGCGGACGACCAGTACTGGTCGCAACGACGAGCGATGCTGCTCGTGCATCCGGAATTAAGGCTGGCGAACTCGTCAAAGTTGGTTCAGCAGTACTTGGCGGCGGTGGCGGTGGAAAAGACGATTTCGCCCAGGGCGGAGGCGTTGATGCTTCGAAGTCGCTTCAGGCTTTAGAGGCTATCGCTGCTGCAATCACTGGAAAGTAATATGCAGCGAGGTCGCAGGATCGGTTTTGATTATGGCGATGCGCGAATCGGGGTTGCAGTCTGCGATCCCGATGGAATCCTTGCTACACCGCTTCCATTCTTGGATGCGAAGCACCCGAAACTTAAGGTTCACCTCACAGAGCTCTTTGCTGAATATTCACCGATAGCTATTTACGTGGGGCTACCCAAGCATCTATCAGGAAGCGAAGGGGTAGCCGTATCAAAGGTGAGAGATTTTGCTTCGGTCATCGAATCCTTGTTTCCTATTGCAGTCTCCTTTGTCGACGAACGTCTCACGACGGTAGATGCTGCGCGCAAATTACGTGAAGGTGGGAAGAATTCTCAAGAGTCTCGTGCATTTATAGATTCCATGGCAGCTGTATCTATCCTTGAGAGTGGCTTAGCAAGTGAAAATCGATAGAGACAATCTTCGTGGCGTAGCTGGTGTATTGGCAGCACTTTTAATTATCGCGGTGATTCACTTTCTCAAACCAGGTATATCTACCGCTGAGGATTTCGCTTGTAATTCAAAGTCCGGCGCACAGGAAGTTATTGATATTCATTCGGGTGAGATGGGTTCCCAAATAGCTCAAGAACTCTTCGAAAAGAAGGTAATCGCATCATACGAATCATTTTTCCGGGTAGCAGTCGATGACGAAAGGTCCGGGCGAATCGCACCAGGACTTCACTCGATTGATACTCATCTCTGCGCAAAGACAGCGCTAGAGCAACTACTCGATTCATCGCGCATCGGAAATCTCCTCGCCATCAATGAAGGTGCTTGGAATTCCGAGATTAAGAGCGCTCTCGCAAAGATTGGATACTCACAATCACAGATAGCTCATGGGTTTTCGCAAGTTACAGTTCCTACGCCATTCTCCGTTTTAGAAGGCCTGCTCTTTCCTGCCCAGTACAGTTTTGATTCAGAGACCTCGGTATCAGAAATATTGGAATCAATGATCATCCGCGGCCAGAGTGAATTGAAGAAGTCTGGAATTCTAAATGGTCAAGGTAAGTACACTCCAGCTCAATTATTAACAATTGCTTCTCTAGTGCAAGCAGAAGGCGATCGAAAAGACTTTGCCAAAATTTCACAAGTAGTCCGTAACCGACTCACAATTGGTATGCCTCTGCAGTTTGATTCAACAGTGCATTACATCAAGGGCAGTCGAGGAAAGGTCTTCCTCAGCACGCAATCGACTCTTATTTCATCGGCTTACAACACCTATCGTCGATACGGTCTCCCACCGGGGCCTATCAACAATCCAGGATTTGAGGCGATGTATGCGGCAACTCACCCAGAACAGGGAGCGTGGCTCTATTTCATCACAGTCGCGCCAGGGGATACTAGATTCACAGATTCCTTAGCTGAGTTTAATAATTGGAAGGTTATTTACAAGAAGAACCTCTCAGCAGGAAAGTTTGGTTGATAGAAATGTCACACATCATCAAAGGTGCCGTTTTAGGTTCACCTGTTGAACATTCCTTATCTCCATTGCTCCATAGAGAAGCTTTCGATTTCCTAGGTATTGCAGGGGAGTACACCCGTCAAGAGGTGGCTCTTGAATCACTGGCTCAATTCTTTGATTCTCAAGCAACTAATTTCGATTACTTTTCTCTCACAATGCCTCTTAAAGAAGAGGCGCTGACGCTTCCTGTAGTTATCGATCCTCTTGCTCTTCGTATTCAATCATCAAATACTTTGTATCGGCGTGGCGATCAATGGCACCTCACCAGCACTGATGGTTCTGGACTCATCTCCGCACTGAATCATGAAGGTTACACATCTTTCAGACGTGCTTTGGTTCTAGGTGCGGGTGGTACTGCACGCGCAGTTGTGGGTGCACTCGATGGAGTCGCCGATGAGATTGTGGTCTTGGGTCGCACAAGCACCAGACGTGATGTTCTAGAAGCCGCTGTTGAAAAGTCAAAATTCGACTACGAACGTTGGAACGATGCACCTGATTTTGCATCATATGAATTAGTGGTCAATACAACTCCAGCAGGTGCTGCTGATTTACTCGCTGAGTCGCTATCACCAGGTGCATGTTCACTTTTTTTCGATGTCATATATAAGCCTTGGCCTACGGTTCTAGGTTCACGTTGGTCTGATTCTGGCGGCGTTGTAATTAACGGTATCGAATTGCTTCTCTACCAGGGTATTCAACAACTTTCTTTAGCTTTGAATAGACCATTGGATGAACTTGCACTTGCAACACATCTACGCCCAATTTTGAAGAAGGCTATTCGTTAATCCACAGGCGAAAAAACTGCACCGTTCAAAATTAATACGCTCGCCCCATGGTGATTGCCGTGGTTCTGCTGATTTCAATAGTAGTTTCCCTTATTGATGTGGTTTCTCATCGGATACCAAATCGTCTCAATCTGGCTCTCTTCTTCGTATTGATTTTCGATATGCATCGAGTTCCACTGGGTGATGGCTTCATTCTCTTCATTTGCGTTCTTCTCATCTCCATTGCCTGCAGGGCTGGAGGCGGTGATATCAAGTTATTCGCGGTGTTGATTGTGACGCAAGGGCGCTACATAGCTTCCTTCAATTACCTTCTAGGTTTATGCATTTCATTAACCCTCATGGCTATGGTGACTGTAGTGCGCCGGCAATCCCTTGAAGGTTCTATTGCTCTGGCTCCCGCAATTTTGGCTCCATTTCTCTGGCTCTATCTCGAATTCTGATTTCTACCCCTAATAAAGGTGCCTGCCTCTGTACACATCTGAGATAATTCCTGCATGCGTTGGATAACAGCCGGTGAATCTCATGGCCCTGCCCTCTCAGCAATTATTGAAGGTATGCCTTCTCACATTCAGATATCGACAGCTGATATTGATCATCACCTAGCGCGCCGTCGCTTAGGAACTGGTCGAGGAGCAAGGCAGAACTTCGAGGCAGACAAAGTCTCAATTTTGGGTGGCGTGCGCCTCGGTGAGAGCCAAGGCGGTCCCATCTCTATTCAAGTAGGAAATAGCGAATGGCCAAAGTGGGAGAAGGTCATGTCCGCAGATGCTCTTCCTATTGAAGAGATTAGAGATTTAGCCCGCAATGCACCTCTATCCCGTCCACGGCCAGGACATGCAGACCTTGTAGGTATGCAGAAGTATGACTTTGATGATGCCCGACCAATTCTTGAACGAGCAAGTGCTCGCGAAACAGCCGCACGTGTTGCATTAGGCGCTATTGCAAAAGCTTTTCTAGAGCAGAGCATCGGAATTCAAATCTTTAGCCATGTCACTTCAATCGGAACCGCTTCGATAGCCGACAACCTACCACTGCCATTGCCCACTGATGTTGATCGTATCGATGCAGATCCTGTTCGATGCGCCTACCCAGAATTCTCTCAAGCGATGGTGGCTGAGATTGAAGCCGCACATAAGGAGGGAGACACACTCGGGGGAGTCTGCGAAATTCTTGCCTACAACTTGCCTCCAGGACTTGGTTCTCATGTCCATTGGGATCGTCGCTTAGACGCTCGACTCTCAGCTGCAATGATGGGTATTCAAGCAATCAAGGGCGTTGCTATCGGAGATGGCTTTACATCTGCAACGCGTCGCGGTTCAGAGGCTCATGATGAGATTGAGAAGAACTCCGAAGGAAAGATTGTTCGCCGCACTGATCGCGCAGGTGGAACAGAAGGTGGCATGTCCAACGGTGAAGTGCTTCGAGTCTCCATTGCGATGAAGCCGATTTCAACCGTTCCCAAGGCGCTCGACACGATCGACATCCTCTCTGGCGAGGCAGCAAAGGCAATCAATCAGCGTTCTGATGTTTGTGCCGTTCCAGCTGCAGGAATTGTCGGCGAGGCTATGGCTGCACTTGTTCTCGCTGAGGCGGTTCTAGAGAAGTTTGGCGGCGATTCCGTTGCTGAGACTCGTCGTAATTACCTCTCATATATGGAAAATTTACCTTTCAAGTAAATGGCACCGCGCATAGTTTTAATTGGTCCCATGGGTTCGGGTAAGACAACTATCGGCAACCGTTTGGCCACTGACTTCCAGCTCAGCTTTAGAGATACCGACCTGATGATTGTTCAACAGACGGGTCGTGAAATCTCAGATATCTTTATTGAAGATGGCGAAGATGAGTTCCGTGTCCTAGAGAAGATCATCTTGCGTACCGCATTACTTGAAGATGGCACCGTACTTTCTCTTGGTGGAGGTGCCTGTACCTCCCTCGATGCGCAATCGGCTTTGCGTGCATCTGGATCGTTCATCATCTATCTCAAGATTTCTCTCTCTCAGGTTTCCGCGCGTGTGGGATTTAATCAAGGGCGGCCACTCTTGATGGGTAATCCTCGCGCACAGTGGCAATCGCTGATGAATGAACGTGCACCTATTTATGAAGGTCTTGCACACTATGTCTGTGAAGTAGATGGCAAAACAATCGATCAGATTGCTGTCGAACTAGGAATCGCATTTGATTTACGAGGTAAGGGAGCAACCCATGGCTGAAATTAGTGTCTGCGCAGAACGTGAATACATCGTGCGCATCACGGGGGATTGGCGTGGAGACCTGAGCCCGATTGCTTCAAAGCGTGACCGTGTTGCCATCATTTTCCCAGTAACACTTGCCGATGCTCTACCAACATTCTCCTATAGCAACTCCGAAGTCCTTCTTCTGCCGATTCCTGATGGTGAAGCAGGGAAAGCATCGAAGACGATCAACTACATCTGGGATCAACTCGCGAAAGCTGGATTTACACGCAGCGATCTCATTGTGGCAATAGGTGGCGGGACCGTCACAGATGTAGCTGGTTTTGCGGCAAGTTCTTGGTTGCGCGGAATCGATTGGGTCGCAGTTCCGACAACTCTTGCCGGCATGGTTGATGCAGCTATAGGTGGTAAGACAGGGATCAATTCACCATTTGGAAAGAACCTCATTGGCGCATTCCATTCACCAGTGAGTGTCCTTATCGATGCCTCATGGTTGAGGACTTTGAGTGATAGGGATTTCGCTGCTGGGCTTGCCGAAGTAATCAAGTGTGGATTCATTGATGATGCCGAAATTCTTAATTTAGTTTCACATAAATCGCTTTCACAGATACGCGGGGACCATTCGCTAGTCAACAATCTCATTGAGCGTTCCGTGACAACCAAAGCCAAGGTAGTGAGCACGGATTTCAAAGAATCAGAGCTTCGAGAGATTCTCAATTACGGACATACCTTTGGGCATGCAATAGAACGAGTTTCTGACTACGCAATTCGCCACGGAGAAGCAGTTTCAATAGGAATGGTCTTTGTAGCTGAGCTGGCCGCTGCTGAGGGGTTGATTGATTCAACTCTGGTAGAGAAGCATCGGGAAATACTCAGTGCTGTTGGTTTGCCAACGTCGCTAGGTGCAATTCCTGGCGCACATAACTGGCCGAGCCTCTTCGCTGCGATGGCGCTCGATAAGAAGTCCCGGGGTTCAATGATTCGTTTTGTTGTACTGAATCAGATTGGAAATTGCGGTCGCCTAGAGGGTGTCACTGAGGAGCAATTGAAATCTGCCTATGAGAAGGTTCTCTCATGAAGGTATTGATTATCAATGGTCCAAATCTTGCACGCCTCGATATCCGTGACTCTGCGGTGTATGGCAATCTAACATACCCACAACTTGTTGAATTCATTACTCTTGGTGCACGAGAGCTTGGCTTCGAGGCCGATGTCCGACAGAGCGATCAAGAGTCAGAGATTATTGGCTGGCTTCACGGCGCTGCAGATACCAATACTCCTGTGATTATCAATCCTGCTGCTTTCACTCATTATTCTTACGCTATTCGCGACGCTGCAGAGTTAGTGAAGGCGCCATTGATTGAAGTTCACCTCTCGAATCCACTTGCACGCGAGGAATTCCGACACACATCTGTGATTTCGGGCATTGCAAACGGAACAATCGGTGGATTCGGTCCAGATTCATATCTCCTCGCACTACGCGCACTCGTAAAGCTACTCAATAAGTAGGGTAAACTCTGCGCTCGTGTCCTGATAGTCGGGACTTTCGAACTGGAGTAAATGATGGCAACAACTAACGATCTAAAAAATGGCATGGTTCTTGATATCGAAGGCCAGCTCTGGACAGTTGTTGAATTCCAGCATGTCAAGCCAGGTAAGGGCCCTGCATTTGTGCGCACTAAGCTCAAGCAGGTTCTCAGCGGCAAGGTTATCGATCGCACATTTAATGCAGGCGTGAAGGTTGAGACTGCAGTCGTCGAAAAGCGAGAAATGACATTCCTCTACAAGGAGGGCGATGACTTCGTATTTATGGACGATGTGAACTTCGATCAGATGACAATCTCTGAAGCAACTGTGTCAGATGCTGCTAACTATATGCTTGAGAACACTTCTGCAATCGTTGCTATTCATGAAGGTAACCCACTCTTTATCGAACTTCCAGCATCTGTTGCCCTGAAGATTACTTACACAGAGCCAGGTCTGCAGGGAGATCGTTCTTCTGGCGGAACAAAGCCTGCAACTGTTGAGACTGGAATCCAGATACAGGTTCCGCTATTTATCAAGCAGGATGAAGTTGTAATGGTCGACACTCGAGATGGTTCATATCAGGGTCGAGCAAATTAGTTCAATGACACGTCATCTGAATTTGAGTAATCAGTAATGAGTGCACGCAGTAAAGCGCGCAAGCAAGCTCTCGACATTCTCTACGAATCAGATATACGTAACTCTGATCCTCTAGCAACTCTTGAGGCGCGAGATATCGTTGAGGAAGGTCCTGATGCACGTCCCATACGCGAGTTCACCAGAGAACTCATTGCAGGAGTTGCAACCCATAAGCGCAAAATTGATGAACTGATTGCTACCTATGCGCAGGGCTGGGACATGGATCGCCTTGCGGCAGTAGATAGAAATATCTTGCGTCTTGGTATTTATGAAATCATTTGGAGCGATGAACTCGCCGATGGGATTGCAATCGATGAGGCCATCACGCTAGCTAAAGATCTTTCAACAGATGATTCAGCAACTTTTATCCACGGTGTGCTTGGAAGGATTTCCTCTATTAAAGAGAGTGTTGCCCGCTAACTTCCGAGGCAAAGAGAAATCCGCTCAAACGGAGCGTCTGATTGAGTTCATTGATATGTAAATCGCTTAAGAGGGCCAGTGTCTCTGCATCTGTTCGACGCAATGACATGACCTCACCATTCCAATCTGAGCGCTTATGAGCAACTGCTGCAAGAAATTTTTTGATGGGTTCAAGGGTTTCATCAAGGTTTTCTAACACTCGGATTCTGCGAAGATCAAAGACGTAGCGACCTTTGCTCATATCAGCTTCAACCTCTCTATCTACGAAGAAGTATTCGATCGGAACATCATAGAGTCCGGCCAATTGTTCGAGACGTGCAAGAGATATTGCTCGCGTTCCACGCTCATAGGAACCGAGCACGACGGCTTTGACTGTACCGCCGCTGAAGGCTTCAAACTCCTCAAGGGTGTATCCCTTCTTACGGCGAAGCTCCTTGAGAAGATGGGCGCAACGTTCCTCAATGACAGCTTTCATGGCAGATTTCCTCTCGACAATGTATGGAAGCGAGAGTATGTCTGTGCTTAATCGTGGCGCGGCCGTCATCCACAGCCCCTATGAATGGGGTGGTAAAGTACGCCCAGCATTCCTTTAACAACCTGTCCAGAGAGGCAGGAAAGGAGAAGTACATGGGCGCAGCTCTTGCATCCGAGGATATATCTCGGGCTTTGACTCGAATCTCTCATGAGATTCTTGAGCGAAATTCCGGTTCATCGAATATCACTATCTTGGGCATCCCCACACGAGGTGCCCATCTTGCTACCCGTCTTGCCAAGATCATTGAGAGTATCGAAGGCGTGCCAGTTCAGGTCGGAACTTTGGATATCACTCTCCATCGCGATGATTTACGTTTACGTGCCCCACGACCTTTGATGGAGACTTCGATTCCAGCCCTAGGTGTTGAGGGGCGAACCGTTGTTTTAGTGGATGACGTTCTCTTTTCAGGTCGAACGATTCGATCGGCACTCGATGCCATTGGCGAAATCGGACGACCAGAACGAGTGCAATTGGCTGTTCTTGTAGATCGAGGACATAGAGAACTGCCGATTAAAGCCGATTTCGTAGGTAAAAATCTTCCCACTTCAAAGAACCAGAGCGTCAAAGTTGCGTTGGTAGAACATGATGGGCTTGATGAAGTTCGCATTGAGGGGGAGAGCGCATGAAGCACCTACTTTCCATCAATGACATTGATAAGGATTTCGCTCTCACAATTCTCGATACAGCAGCAGAAATGGCTCGTGTTTCGGAAAGCCCTGTGAAAAAGCTTCCAACTTTGCGCGGTAAGACTGTAGTTAATCTCTTTGCGGAAGATTCAACGCGAACGCGAATCTCTTTTGAGGCAGCAGCCAAACGTCTCTCTGCTGATGTCATTAACTTCACGGCAAAGGGTTCGAGTATTAGCAAGGGCGAATCGCTGAAAGATACTGCTCAAACCTTGCAAGCTCTTGGTGCTGATGCGGTGATTATTCGCCACCCTGCATCTGGTGCAGCTCATCGTCTTGCACAGGGTAAGTGGATGAATGGAACCGTTATTAATGCCGGTGACGGTACACATGAACATCCAAGTCAAGCACTTTTGGATGCATACACAATTCGGAAAAATCTACGTAACGGAAAAGGCGATCTCACAGGATTGCACATCGCAATTGTCGGAGATATTCTGCATTCACGAGTAGCTCGTTCGAATGTCTTGCTTCTCAATAAGCTGGGAGCCTCAGTAACTCTCGTCGCTCCGCCGACATTGTTGCCTCATCAGGTTGAGGAATGGCCGGTGAAGGTTTCATATGACTTCAACGCAATACTCCCAACAGTAGATGCAGTCATTATGTTGCGCATTCAGCAAGAGCGAATGAGTGACCTCTATTTTCCATCAGAGCGCGAGTACTCGGCTCTTTTTGGGATTGATGCGGAACGACTTGCGATGACAAAGCAGGGGAGCATTGTGATGCACCCAGGACCCATGAACAGAGGATTAGAGATTAGCGCTGAGGCTGCTGATAGCCCTCAGTCTGTTGTAGTGGAACAAGTTGCCAATGGCGTATCAATCCGAATGGCAATTCTCTACCTCTTCATCACCGGAAGTCAGGAGTCAGTCAATGCCTAGTTCAATTCTCATTAAAGGTGGCTCGATTCAGGGAGCTTTCGCCCAGGATGTGCTGATAGAAGATGGAGTTATTACCAAGATAGCTTCCACGATTGATGGTGAGTTTACGTGTGTTATCGAAGCCCAAGGTCATGTGCTTCTTCCAGGATTTGTAGATTTACATACTCATTTACGTGAGCCAGGTCGTGAGAATTCAGAGACTATCGCAACAGGCTCTCTTGCAGCAGCTCGTGGTGGTTATGTAGCAGTGAGTGCAATGGCAAACACCCTTCCCGTTGCTGATACGGCGGCAATCGTCGAACAAGTTTCGTCCATTGGTAAGAAAGTTGGATTGGTTGATGTCTTTCCCGTCGGCGCAGTAACGAAGGGTCTTGAAGGCCATCAACTCGCAGATCTAGGATCAATGGCACATTCTCTAGCACAGGTACGAATGTTTAGCGATGACGGAAACTGCGTTTCTGATCCATTATTGATGCGTAGAGCTCTCGAATATGTAAAGCAGTTCGATGGAGTGATTGCACAGCATGCTCAGGATCCACGTCTTACTGAAGGTTCACAGATGAATGAAGGCGTAATTGCCTCTACGCTGGGGCTCAAGGGTTGGCCTGCAGTTGCTGAAGAATCAATCATTGCTCGCGATATCTTGTTGGCAAATATGGTTGGCTCGAAGCTTCATATCTGTCACGTGACGACAAAGGGTGGCGTTGAGATTATTCGTTGGGCAAAAGCACAAGGAATGAAGGTTTCCGCTGAAGTAACACCGCATCATCTGCTTCTTACGGATGAGACTGCGCAAAGTTACGATCCGATTTACAAGGTCAATCCACCGCTACGCACCCAAGAAGATGTTCTCGCACTGCGCGCAGCGCTCGTCGATGGCACCATCGACATCGTCGGAACAGACCATGCACCACATCCCGTTGAGAGCAAAGAGTGCGAATGGCAGAGCGCTGCTTTTGGAATGGTGGGCCTGGAAACGGCCTTCCCGATCCTCTACACAACTTTGATTTCAACCGGAGAAATGTCGTGGGATCGAGCCGCGCAGGTGATGAGCCAGAGCCCTGCGGCTATCGCAGGCTATGCCTCACACGGCCAGAAGATCGAGATTGGCGCCCCAGCCCACATCACAGTCGTAGATCCGAAGGGCGTTATGGTCGTAGATCGCGCTCAATTGGCATCTAAGAGCAAGAACACACCCTTTCACGGCATGGAGTTCCAAGGAACCGTGGTGGCTACTGTATTTAATGGTCACCTCACACATAAGGTCGGTAATTGATGAGCAAGGCATATCTCGTACTCGATGATGGACGCATCTTTGAAGGTCGCTCTTGGGGCGCCGTCGGTAAGACCTTTGGCGAAGCCGTCTTCCAAACAGGAATGACTGGCTACCAAGAGACCTTGACCGACCCTTCTTATCATCGCCAGATTGTGATCATGACGGCACCTCATATCGGTAATACGGGGGTCAATCTTGAAGATAATGAATCTTCGAAGATCTGGGTCTCCGGTTTTGTTGTGAGGAACCCATCCACAATTACCAGCAACTGGCGCAGCACCTCAGATCTCGAGGAAGAGCTTATTCGCCAAGGCGTTGTGGGTATATCAGCAGTGGATACTCGCGCAATCACGCGCCACTTGCGCTATCGCGGAGCGATGCGTGTGGGAATCTTCTCCGATACCGATCTCACTCGGGAAGAGATGGTGATTGAGGTACGCAAGCAGAGCCCTATGTCAGGAGCGTATCTCTGCGCTGATGTGTCTACGGAATCGCCATATCTTGTTCCCGCAATCGGAGAGAAGAAATTTACTGTTGTTGCACTCGATCTTGGAATTAAGGCTGCAACGCCACGCAATATGGCAGAGCGTGGAATAGAAGTTCATGTTGTGCCATACAACACCACGCTTGAAGAGATTCTCTCATATCATCCAGATGGAGTTTTTTTATCAAATGGACCTGGCGATCCTGCAACGATGACAGATACCGTCGCGCTCGTTCGCGACATATTGATTGAAGAGATTCCTATCTTCGGTATCTGCTTCGGTCAACAGATTCTGGGTCGCGCTCTCGGTTTTGAAACTTATAAGTTGCAATTCGGTCACCGCGGAATTAATCAGCCTGTTATGGATCGGAAGACAGGAAAAGTTGAAATCACCGCGCACAATCATGGTTTCGCAGTGAATGCCCCTACCGATTCTGTATTTTCTACAGTTTTCGGTCCAGGACAAGTGACGCATATCTGTCTCAACGATGGAGTTGTAGAAGGTTTAGAGCTTCTCGAACGCGGCGCATTCAGCGTTCAGTACCATCCCGAAGCAGCTGCTGGACCACATGATGCAAGTTATCTCTTTGATCGCTTTGTTGCCTTGATGGAGAAGTATCCACGAAAGGTGGTCACCTCATAATGGCTCTCGACACATCTATTAAGAGCGTTCTAGTTATCGGTTCAGGGCCAATTGTTATTGGCCAAGCGTGCGAATTCGATTATTCAGGCACCCAGGCTTGCCGTGTGCTCAAAGCTGAAGGC
Organism: Candidatus Planktophila sp.; assembly: GCF_046070465.1. Classification (GTDB taxonomy): domain Bacteria; phylum Actinomycetota; class Actinomycetes; order Nanopelagicales; family Nanopelagicaceae; genus Planktophila. The sequence continues at coordinate 16,212 of NZ_JBJTMK010000089.1, forward strand.
ATTCGTGTCATTCTCGTGAATTCGAACCCTGCGACAATCATGACCGATCCCGAATTTGCTGATGCGACCTATATCGAACCGATTACACCGGAATTCATTGAGCGCATCATCATGAAGGAAAAGCCCGATGCTGTTCTTGCAACGCTTGGTGGTCAGACTGCTCTTAATGCAGCGATCGGGATGTATGAGGCAGGAATTCTCGAACGTCACAATGTAAAACTCATTGGTGCAGATGTTGATGCAATCAACCGCGGTGAAAATCGCGAGCTTTTCCGTGCAATTGTTGAAAAGGTTGGGGGAGAATCCGCTCAATCAATCATCTGCCACACCATGGACGAAGTACTAGCAGCCGCGGCACAATTGAATTATCCATGCGTTATTCGTCCCTCATTTACCATGGGTGGACTTGGCTCAGGTATCGCTCATGATGAAGAAACACTTCGACAGATTGCAGGGGCTGGCCTTCGTCACTCGCCAACATCTGAAGTTCTTATCGAAGAGTCAATCATTGGGTGGAAAGAGTATGAACTTGAGGTGATGCGCGACCGCGTGGATAACGTGGTAATTGTCTGCTCCATCGAAAACATCGACCCAATGGGTGTTCACACTGGTGACTCAATTACTGTGGCACCAGCGCTTACTCTGACAGATGTTGAATACCAAAAGCTTCGTAATCTTTCGATTTCCATTATTCGAGAAGTTGGCGTCGATACCGGTGGATGTAATATTCAATTCGCTGTCAATCCAGATAATGGACGTATCATTGTGATTGAGATGAATCCACGTGTTTCCCGTTCATCTGCATTGGCATCAAAGGCGACTGGTTTTCCTATTGCAAAGATCGCCACCAAATTGGCAATTGGATACACTCTGGATGAAATCAAGAATGACATCACTCAGGTAACTCCAGCATCTTTCGAACCAACACTTGATTACATCGTTGTTAAAGCACCTCGCTTTGCATTTGAGAAATTTGCAGATGCAGATCCACGTCTTACAACCACGATGAAGAGCGTTGGTGAAGCGATGGCTATCGGTCGATCATTCCCAGAAGCGCTCATGAAGGCGCTTCGATCTCTCGAACGTAAGGAAGCAATCTTCACCTTCCCGGCAGAGACTGGAGATATCAACATTCCAGAGCTTCTCGAGGCGATGAAGAAACCTACCGAATATCGTCTTCAACAGGTCCATCGCGCACTGTGGGCTGGTGCGGATATTGAAGATGTCTTTGCCTCGACCAAGATTGATCGCTGGTATCTCAAGCAACTACAAGAGATTAATACAGCTGCGCGAGAGATCGCTCAACCCGGTGAAATGACTTTTGACTCACTCAAGTTCGCGAAATCTTTTGGTTTCTCAGATGCACAGATAGCTCAACTTCGCGGACTCACAGAAGAGGATGTTCGCAAGGCGCGCCACCATCTTGGATTGCACCCTGTCTACAAGACTGTCGATACCTGTGCTGCTGAGTTCGAGGCGCATACGCCATATCACTATTCAAGTTACGAAGAAGAGACCGAAGTTCGTTCACGTACAAAACCAGCTGTCATCATCTTGGGTTCTGGACCTAACCGCATCGGTCAAGGAATTGAATTCGACTACTCATGTGTGCATGCCGCATTTACATTGCGAGAAGCTGATTTCGAGACCATCATGATCAACTGCAATCCTGAAACGGTTTCTACTGACTATGACACAAGTGATCGCCTCTACTTCGAACCTCTCACACTTGAAGATGTACTTGAAGTTATTCATGCTGAGACACTCGCAGGTCCAGTATTAGGCGTTATTACACAGCTGGGAGGACAGACTCCGCTCGGATTAGCAGCTGGACTTAAGGCTGCAGGCGTCACCATTCTTGGAACAAGTCCCGATGCAATCAATCTTGCAGAAGAGCGTGGCGCTTTCGGTGAGGTTCTTCGATCAAAGAACCTCACTGCTCCAGAATTTGGGATGGCTTCCTCTGAAAGTGAGGCGATTGCAATCGCACAGCGCATCGGTTATCCAGTTCTGGTCCGTCCATCATTCGTCCTAGGTGGTCGAGGCATGGAAATTGTCTATGACGATCAATCTCTCTCAGGCTTTATTACGCGCGCCACCGATATCACTCCTGACCATCCGGTACTAGTTGATCGCTTCCTGGATTCTGCTATTGAGCTTGACGTCGACGCTCTCTATGACGGAGAAGAACTTTTCCTCGGAGGAATCATGGAGCATATCGAAGAGGCGGGAATTCACTCGGGGGACTCAGCTTGTGTTCTTCCAGCCATGACCATCTCAGATGAATCGCGAGCCGAGGTTCGCAGAGCAACGCTTGCGATTGCAGAAGGCGTGGGTGTTCGTGGATTAATCAATATTCAATTCGCGATGGCGGGAAATATTCTCTATGTACTCGAGGCAAATCCACGTGCATCTCGAACTGTTCCTTTTGTCAGCAAGGCAACCGGTGTTCCACTTGCCAAAGCTGCTGCTCGAATCTCGGTAGGAGCAACCGTTGCTCAACTCAAGAGCGAAGGCATGCTTCCAGCTAGTGACATTCATGTGCCTCGTGGAATCAGCGTTAAAGAGGCCGTTCTTCCTTGGAACCGCTTTCGTCGCACCGATGGGCGTGGGGTAGATGCGGTACTTGGACCAGAGATGCGCTCGACAGGTGAAGTCATGGGAATCTCATCGACATTTGGCGGCGCTTACGCGAAGTCCCAAATCAGCTCTTTTGGACCTCTACCTCATAATGGAACAGTCTTTATCTCGCTCGCCGATAAAGATAAGACCGCAGGCGTTGATGCTACACGAGCACTCGTAGATCTTGGTTTCAAGGTTCTTACTACTGCAGGAACAGCTCGCTTCCTTGAAGAGAAAGGCGTAGTCACTACAGAAGTTCGCAAGAACTCAGAGGGTCGCGGACCGCTGGGCGAACCAACAATCGTCGATATTCTCAACTCAGGTGAGATCAATTTGGTCATTAATACACCGGTAGGTCGTGGCACTCGCGCCGATGGATGGGCGATTCGTACAGCTGCAGTGCAGCGCAGTATTCCTATCATCACAACAACGCCTGGATTTAGCGCCGCGGTCGAAGGTATCAAGGTTCTTCGCCAGGGCGAACTCGGAGTCGAATCTATCCAAGAGTGGTTGGCATGAGCACCATCAATAAGGCGGCTGCTCAAGTAACAGCAACCGTCATCTCCAATAAACGAATCGGCGCCTATCATCAGATCATCTTGAGTGTGGGCGAAGTTGTCCGACACTGTCGACCAGGTAACTTCATTGCGATTCAAGTAGGTGGAGATACCTCGCGCATGGTGCTGCGCAGAGCATTTGCGATTTCTCGCACCTCTGAGAACGCCCAATTTGGTGGAACGGTAGAACTCATCGTCGCTCCACATGGCTCAGGGTCGAAGTGGCTCTGTTCACTTGATGAAGGTACTGAAATCGATGTCGTGACTCCGCTTGGAAAGTCATTTGGTATTCCTACGGAACCCGCTAATGCTCTATTAATCGGCGGCGGATATGGATCGGCTCCACTCTTTGGACTTGCCGACCTTTTGAAGTCACGAGGGTGCAAGGTAGATATGGTTCTTGGTGCGAGCAACGGAAATAAGATCTATGCACCGATGGAAGGAAAGCGTTCTGTTAACTCCCTCAAGATCTTCACAGAAGATGGCTCTATGGGAGACCACGGAAGAGTTACTTCTCAATTAGATGCAATCATTACAGAGCGCAATATTGAAATTATCTACTCATGCGGTCCCATGGCAATGCTCAAAGCCATTACAGAAATTGCCGATGCCCATGGCGTCATCCATCAAGCATCGGTAGAAGAATCAATGGCCTGTGGAATTGGAATCTGCATGACGTGCGTACTTCCCGTTCGAGGTGACGATGGAGCTATCTCTATGAAGCGTTCATGTATCGATGGGCCCGTCATGGATGGATCATCCGTATGTTGGGATTTAGTCGGCAAGAGCACGGAGGGTTTCTAAGATGAGCACTCCCGTAGATCTCTCGACCACCCTCGGAAATGCGTGGTTTCCATCACCGGTTTTCACTGCAAGCGGATGCGCCAGTAGCGGTAAAGAATTAGCGCAGTTCTTTCCACTCAAAGAAATCGGAGCGGTTGTCACAAAATCCGTGATGAATAAGCCTCGCCACGGTCGTCCAACCCCGCGTATGGCCGAGACGCCATCAGGAATGCTCAATTCCATTGGATTACAAGGACCTGGAATCGATGCATTTCTGGCAAACGATGTGCCATGGCTCCTAGCTCAAGGGTCGAGAGTTATTGTTTCCATTGCAGGTGAGACCGCTGATGAATACGCAGTACTTGCTCGCAAGATTCGCTCGACATCTGGTATCTCTGCGGTTGAAGTGAATATTTCATGTCCTAATGTTGAAAATCGCGGGCTGGTTTTTGCCACTGATTGCGATACAGCTTCACGAGTTGTAGAAGGTGTTCGCAAAGTTATCGGGGGAGAGATCCCAATTCTCGCCAAGCTCACACCTGATGTCACCAACATCGCAGATGTTGCTCGAGCAGTTGCAGATGCAGGTGCCGATGGAGTTGCCCTAATTAATACTGTTCTCGGTATGGTGATTAACATCGACACTATGAAGCCCCATCTTGGTGGCAAGACCGGTGGATTGTCAGGTCCTGCCATCAGACCTGTTGCCGTACGTGCAATTTATCAAGTTCATGAAGCGCTCCCGAATCTGCCAATTCTTGGTATGGGTGGCGTTTCAACTGGGCGTGACGCGCTGGAAATGATTCTCGCTGGAGCTTCTGGAGTTTCAGTGGGTACTGCAAGCTTTGGCAATCCGACCGCGCTCATCTCAATCCAAAATGAACTTCGCGAGCTGCTTACACAGCGTGGTTTCACTTCGCTGCAACAAGCGGTCGGCTACGCACATCGATAAAGGAGTCACCATGTCAGCGCCCATCATTCTCGCAGTCGATACTCGAGATTTCGATACAGCTCAGAAGTGGATTGAAGCGACTCGTGAGAGCGTGACTGTTTACAAACTCGGATTGGAATTCTTTCTTACCTTTGGCGCCGAAGGTGTCAATAAGATCAAAGAAGATTTCGACATCGATATCTTTTTAGATCTTAAACTCCACGATATTCCCAATACGGTTGGTATGGCAGCCACTGCAGTTGGCAATATCAACCCACGCTTTCTCACCGTGCATGCTTCAGGTGGTTCTTCAATGATTAAGGCAGCAGTAGATGCCGTTCCTCATATCGATATCACTGCCGTCACGATTCTTACCTCTTTGTCCGAGGAGGATCTCTTCGCGATTGGATACGCGAATCCTGCGTTAGAGAGCGCAGTCGCACTTGCAGATTTAGCGGTCAGAGCAGGCGCCAGGGCAATAGTCTCCTCACCGTTAGAAATTTCAGCGATTCGAAATGCGGTGGGAAGCGAACCCATCATTATTACACCCGGGGTTCGTCCACAGGGTATGGCGGGAGGCGATGATCAAGTGCGCACGATGACTCCGCAAGCCGCAATCTCAGCGGGTGCAAATTTCGTAGTAATTGGACGCCCTATTACTGGAGCTTGGAGCAAGGGAGCTGTTGCTATGCGCGATGCCGCTCGCGCTATAGCTGCAGAAATCACCGGTTAGAATTATCGATATGCAACAACCTCCTCAGCTGACATCTGAGGAACGAGCGCGTGCTCTTGAGGTTGCGAAAGCTTCTCGTCGTGAACGTGCCGCTGCAAAAGCAGCCATTCATAAGGGAACGCTCTCTTTATCAGAATTTTTGGAGCTCGCTGCAAGCAATGACGTCTTGGCGAAGATGCGAGTAATCGAATTGCTGGAATCTATGCCGGGGTATGGCAAGATTCGTGCCCAAGCGTTGATGGATAAGTTTGCAATCTCTCCTACGCGTCGAGTAAAAGGTCTAGGTCGCCATCAACGAGTGGCACTGTTAAAGGAGTTCGACATTCCATCTTCACATCCTCGCGGGCGACTTCTCGTTCTCTCGGGACCTGGGGGAGTAGGCAAAAGCACAGTCGCCAAGGCGCTGCGCGATCACCCGGGATTTTGGGTCAGTGTCTCTGCGACAACACGAGCACCTCGCTTCAATGAAGTACATGGCGTCGACTATTTCTACTACAGCAATGAAGAGTTTGATCAAGCGATCGCACAAGATGAGTTTCTCGAGTGGGCAGAATTTGCAGGTAATCGCTACGGAACGCCCCGCAAAGCAGTCGAAGAAGCACTCGCATCAGGAACCCATGTTCTCCTCGAAATTGAGATTGCTGGAGCTCGCCAGGTTCGCGCACATTCATCCGAAGCAGTATTGGTCTTTCTCGAGCCGCCATCATGGGAAGAGCTCGTGAGCCGCCTTGAAGGCAGAGGAACTGATTCTCCAGAGAGGCGCGCTGCCCGCTTGGCATTGGCCCAAGAGGAGCTAGCTGCAGCCTCATTCTTCGACTCGGTCATCGTTAATACTCAGGTACAAGAGGTCGTTCAAGCCCTGATAAGATTGGCAGCCTCGTAAGACGAGCACAACCAGTTGAACCCTATTGAAGGAGTACCCATGAGCGGACACGTCGACGGCATTACCAATCCACCAATCGACGAACTTCTCGATAAGAGCGGTTCAAAGTACGCACTAGTTCTCTATGCAGCAAAGCGTGCGCGCCAGATCAATGCATACTATTCACAACTCAACGAAGGTCTTCTCGAATACGTGGGTCCACTGGTGGATACATATGTTCACGAGAAGCCACTTTCGATTGCGCTCCGTGAAATTAACGAAGGTCTCTTGACCATCGAAAATCTTGAGACTAACGCTTAATCCTTTTTACACGTAAAAGCCATGGCCGCCCCAACTCGCGAGATTATTCTCGGAGTCGGAGGCGGCATCGCTGCTTATAAGGCATGTGATCTCCTGCGCCGCCTGCAGGATTCAGGCTTTGCGATCACCGTGGTTCCCACACCTGCTAGTCTGAATTTTGTAGGCAAGGCAACATGGGAGGCCCTCTCTGGTCGCCTCGTAACAACGGATGTCTTTGAATCCGTCGAACAAGTTCGTCACGTATCGTTGGCAAAAGTTGCCGAAGCAATCGTGATTGCTCCTGCAACTGCAGACTTGATTGCGCGCATCGCTGCAGGTCGCGCTGATGATCTACTCACGAATCTCGTTCTCGCGAGTGAAGCTCCCATTTTGGTAGTGCCGGCCATGCACCCAGCGATGTGGTTCAACGAAGCAACTCAATCCAATGTGCGCACACTTCGATCTCGTGGCATTGATGTGATGGAACCGGCAGAAGGTGCATTGACAAGCGGCGATACGGGCAAGGGTCGATTTCCTGAGACTTCGGAAATCATTGATCGTTTCACCAAAAGGACTTTGGTGAAACAGGACTTAATTGGAAAGAGAGTTCTTGTCTCTGCGGGAGGAACCCGCGAAGCAATCGATCCTGTTAGATTCATAGGCAATCGTTCCACCGGCAAACAGGGGATTGCAATCGCTGAAGAAGCTCTCGCTCGCGGTGCGCAAGTCACCTTAATCATTGCAAACTCAACAATCGAGGCACATCCAGGTATTCTTCGTATCGATGTTGAGAGCGTCAACGAAATGTCGAAGGCGCTATCAGACCATTTCATGCAGAGTGATTTTCTCTTTATGGCAGCTGCAATCTCCGATGCACGTCCTGTAGGTGTTGCAACTGAAAAGATCAAGAAGAGTGATTACACATCAATCAATCTCGTTGAAAATCCTGATGTATTGGCAACGCTAGCTGCAAATAGATCGCACCAATTTATTACTGCATTTGCCGCCGAGACTGATAGCGATTCAGTGAATGCAGCTCAGCAGAAGATGTCCCGTAAAGGTGCTGATGTGATTTATCTCAATAATGTGTCGGATGGTGCAATCTTTGGGGCGAGCCATACCTCGGGTTTGCTCATTAATTCGACAGGAATTGTCGAGACTTTCACGGATGTAACAAAGAAAGAGTTGGCACACGCACTTGTTAATCACTCCATCAATCACGCTCTTAAGTTAGGCTAACCCAATGTCCAAGCGCCTCTTCACATCCGAATCAGTAACCGAAGGTCACCCAGATAAGATCGCAGATCAGATCTCGGATGCGATTCTGGATTCACTCCTGACCCAAGACCCAACAAGCCGTGTAGCCGTAGAAACTCTCATCACAACAGGCCAGGTTCATGTTGCTGGTGAAGTAACAACATCAGGTTATGCGGATGTAATGGGAATTGTTCGCGATACCGTTATCGGAATCGGATACGACTCATCAGTCAAGGGCTTTGACGGAAATAGCTGTGGAGTTTCAATCTCTATCGGCCAGCAATCACCAGATATTGCACAAGGAGTCGACGATGCTTTCGAGCACCGCGTTGCCTCTGCTAGCGATCCGCTTGATCTTCAAGGAGCAGGCGACCAGGGACTTATGTTCGGATACGCATGCGATGACACCAAAGAACTCATGCCACTGCCAATCTACTTGGCACATCAGCTCTCACAACAGCTCTCATTGGTACGTAAGTCAGGGCAGCTTCCCTACCTCCGTCCTGACGGCAAAACACAGGTCACTATCGAGTACGACGGTGATCGCGCTGTAGCAATCGATACAGTGGTTATCTCAAGTCAGCATGCTGAAGAGGTTGATGTAGCAAAGCAATTGACTCCAGAGATTATCAAGTACGTTATCGATCCAATCCTCGAGAAGATTGATCTTCCTCGTACAGATCTTCGCACTCTCATCAACCCAACGGGTCGCTTTGTTGTGGGTGGTCCTATGGGTGATGCCGGACTTACTGGCCGAAAGATTATTGTCGATACATATGGAGGAATGGCTCGCCACGGAGGCGGAGCATTCTCAGGTAAGGATCCATCAAAAGTCGACCGCTCAGCTGCTTATGCGATGCGCTGGGTAGCAAAGAACGTTGTTGCAGCCGGCCTTGCTCGTCGTTGTGAGGTTCAAGTTGCTTACGCAATTGGTAAGGCACAGCCAGTGGGTGTCTTCGTAGAAACTTTCGGTACAGAAACTGTTTCGGTTACCAAGATTCAAGAGGCAGTTACAGCAGTCTTTGATCTCCGTCCAGCTGCAATTATCCGAGATCTCAATCTCTTGCGCCCTATTTACTCTCAGACAGCGTCTTATGGACACTTTGGCCGCGAGCTTGCAGATTTCACATGGGAGAAGACAGACCGCGTCGCTGCGTTGCAGGCAGCGGTACAGTAATTTTTTAGCCGAAAGAATTCAGATGGTAAGAGGTGGGCTCAAGCTCAAGCGAGAGCTCGCCACAGTTGCACCAGTCAAGCCAAGCGGGCCATATACCGTTGCGGATGTATGGGTTGATGCATCGGTCTATCACCTCGATATGCCCTTCTCTTATCTCATTCCGGGCAACTTATCTTCGTCTCTGCACCTAGGTTCTATAGTCTCGGTACCTTTTCATGGGCGAGATGTAATTGGAGTGGTAGTTGAACTTCGTTCTCCTGACTCTCTCAGCGGATTGAAGAGCGTTATCAAGGTTATTGGCACTATTCCTCTGCTGAATCGAGAGACACTTGAACTGATTGCTCAAGCCGCTCGCAGGTATGCAGCACACCCTTTTGATCTAATCCGGTCGGCTATTCCTGATCGTGTCGTAAAGGTTGAAAGCCAGTTCACATTCATGGAAAACCAATCTGCACCTCCAGCAGAACCTGGAAAACAAACTTATCTACAGCTGCCAGCAGGACATGATCGCGATCTCCTTATTGCGAAGAAGGTAGCTGAGCTTTCAGCAGTGGGTTCGATACTTGTTATCTTGCCTGATACTCGCCAAGTGGAGAGAGTGCATGCATATCTAGAGCAACTCGCAATCGAACATGCAGTCCTGGATTCGCAGCTTCCGAAGAGCGAGCACTACTCGAACTTTCTCAAAGTCAGAACCGGAATGAGCTCAGTCGTCATCGGAACTCGTTCTGCTGTCTTTGCACCGGTTCATGCACTGAAGTCGCTGGTGATATATAACGAGGGTTCGGAATATCTTTACGAGCAACGTACTCCAGGATGGAATGCACGTGACATAGCTCTACTGCGCAAACAGAATCAGAACATCGACTTGTATTTCATAGGATATTCACCGAGCTCTGAAGTCGCACGATATATCGATGAAGATTGGGTTGAATTCAAGAAGACGAAGTCTAAGGTCAAGGTCACCGTGACTCCACAAGTTCATGGAGAGTTACTTCCATCTCGAGCTATACCGCTTATCAGGAAGGCACTTTTAGCTGGACCCATTCTCTTCGTAGTCCCCACTAAGGGATATGCGCAAGCAATACGATGCAGTAAATGTCGCACGATTTCTCGCTGCCAATGCGGCGGAGCCCACTTTAAAAGCTCTGCCACATCGCCTATTTCGTGCAGCCACTGTCTCACGGAGATTTCTCATTGGAAGTGCACTTGGTGCAACCATGTTATTCCCTCCCTAGCCTCTCGTGGAATCGAGCGCCACCAGCATGAAATAGGAGTTCTCTTCCCGGGGACACCAACTCTGCTCTCTTCTGCTGATCATCCAATTACAGAAGTGATTGATCACGGAATAGTGATTGCAACCCCCGGAATGGCGCCAAAGACCCTTTCCGGCTACAAGTCGGTTGTAATTCTCGAGGGAAATCGTTTCCTTAGTCAACCTGATATGCGCGCTAATGAACGAGTTCGTGAGATGTATTTTGCGCATGCAGCGCTTGCTGAAACAGATGGCACTGTGATCTTGGTTCAAGACGAAGACCATTCCATTGCAACGGCGCTCACTACTTGGAATCCATCAATGGCAATTCATCGAGACCTGGAAGAGCGTCAATCGCTCAAGCTTCCACCATATGCAAGAGCGGCAATATTGGTGATGGAGACAGTTGAAATTACTCGCTTGAAGGGCGCGCTTGAAAGTGCGCGAAGAGAAGGTCGGATTCCACCTGACACTTCTTTGCTCGGCCCAATTGCACATGGCGATAAATCTGCTCTCATTCTCACCGTAGATGTTGCACATGGTGAGGAGTTGGTCTCCACACTGCATGAATTTATGCGACGCAGGAGCACATCCAAGAAGAGTATGCCTTCACTTCGAATTGACCCGTATTCACTCTCTCGTTAGATAGACTTAGACCATGTCAATCAAAGAGATTCGCCATTTTGGTGATCCGGTTCTGGTTACTCCAGCAGCCCCAGTTGTTGATTACGATAAAGAGCTCCGGACTCTCGTAAAAGATCTGACAGAGACAATGCTCAATGCACCTGGTGCGGGGCTCGCAGCACCTCAGATCGGCGTTCCTCTCCGTGTTTTCGTCTGGGATGTCGACGGAACATTGGGACATCTGATTAACCCATCGCTTGATCTCAGTAGCGAGATGCAAGAAGGCGATGAAGGCTGTTTGAGTTTTCCTGACCTTGTCTACCCGACTCCACGATCTCTCCGCGCAGTCGCAAAAGGTTTCAATATGCATGGTGAACCATTGGTTGTTGAGGGAACTGAACTTCTAGCTCGAGCGTTGCAGCACGAGACCGATCACCTCGATGGCATTCTCTTTATTGATCGCTTAAGTGCTGAAGATAGAAAACTTGCGATGAAAGAAATCCGTGAGTCTGAATGGTTTGGTCTCGCTACTGAACAAGGACTCAACCCTCAGATTAAAGTTAGCCCACACTCACCATTTGGTAAAAGCCTTTAATGCGCGTTGCTGTCGCCGCATCACCCGCGCTAGCCATTCCGACTCTTGAAGCGCTTCTCGCAAGCTCTCACGAGTTAGTTGCTGTTATATCCCAGCCGGATAGACCAGCAGGTCGTGGAAAGGTACTTACACCTACACCAGTCTCTGAATGGGCTCTCGCACATCAAGTGCCTCTACTTCGCCCGGATTCAAAGGAAGAGGTTGCTACCGCCGTGGAAGGCGTTGAATGTGTGGTCACAATTGGCTACGGAGTACTCATACCTGAATCAATTCTCGCCATTCCTCGTCATGGATTTCTCAATCTCCATTTCTCGCTGCTACCTCGATGGCGTGGTGCTGCACCAGTACAGCGTTCCATCGAAGCTGGCGATGCTGTCACTGGCATCACTGTCTTTCAATTAGATGCGGGTATGGATACAGGTCCGATTTACACGGTGCATCGTTTCGCGTTGGATAACGACATCACGAGCGACGAGTTATTTGTTGAACTAGGCGACCTGGGTGTGGGTGCTGTGTTGGAGACTCTTGCGAAGATTGAACGCGGAGAAAGACCTCAACCGCAATCCTCGATAGGAGC